>NZ_JAPKFM010000010.1:0-155207 GCF_026262595.1 Gordonia aquimaris
GAGTCTGCAGACCATGACCGCTGACCCTGCCACCGCACCCACTGCCGAGCTCGTCACCGAGAGCGACGGCATCCTGACCATCGCGATCTCCTCGGACGCACCGGGCAATCCGCTCAACGACGACGCCCTGTCCGCGGGCGCCGCCGCACTCCGCGAAATCGCGCGCGGAGAGCGCCGGGTCGGGGTGATCCTGCTCAAGGGTCCGGGCGCGAACTTCTGCGCCGGTGGCAACGTCCGCGACTTCGCCTCGGCCGCCCACCGCCCCACCTTCCTGCGTGAGATCGCCGACAATTTCCACGCCTTCGTCAGCGCCCTCCACGAAGCCGATCGGCCGGTCGTCGCCGCGGTCAAGGGCTGGGCCGCCGGCGCCGGGATGAGCATCGTCACCCACGCCGATGTCGCGATCGGCGGGACCTCCACCAAGATGCGACCGGCATACCGCGGTATCGGACTGTCCCCCGACGGCGGGATGACCTGGACGCTACCCCGCATCGTCGGCGCCGCACGCGCCCGTCAGATCATCCTCACCGACCCGGTCATCGACGCGGACAAGGCGCTGAGCTGGGGACTGTTGTCCGACATCGTCGCCGACGACGAGGTCGATTCCACCGCACTCGCCACCGCGGCGAAGATCGCCGCCGGCCCGTGGCAGTCGGACGGGGCCGCCCGCGCCCTGCTCACCCGATCGGCCACCTCGACTCTGGGCGATCAGCTCGCCGCCGAGGCGCAGTCGATCTCCGCATTGTCCGCGGCACCGGAGGGCATCGAGGGTGTCGACGCCTTCGTCGCCAAGCGCAAACCGGACTTCGCGGCCGCCCGCAACGCCTGAAACCTCAGGCGGCGGGCAACCGCCAGTCGATCGGGTCGGCTCCCAGATCCTCGAGCGCGTCGTTGGCTCTGCTGAACGGGCGGGAACCAAAGAACCCTCTGCTCGCCGACAGTGGTGACGGATGAGCCGACTCGATCACCGGGACATCGGGCAGCCACTGCTTGAGTCCGGCGGCGTCGCGTCCCCAGAGAATCGCCACCAGCGGATCGGCCGCCCGCGCGACCAGTGCCTTGATCGCGCATTCGGTGACCTGTTCCCAGCCCTTCCCACGATGCGAGGCAGGCTCCCCCGGCGACACGGTGAGGACCCTGTTCAGCAGCAGCACACCGGATTTCGCCCAGGGAGTCAGATCCCCGTTGGCCGGCTGGGGGTAACCGAGGTCCGCGCAGTACTCGCGGTAGATGTTGGACAGCGACCGCGGTATCGGCGAGACGTCTGGCGCCACCGAAAAACTCAGTCCCACCGCATGCCCGGGCGTCGGATAGGGGTCCTGCCCGACGATCAGCACCCGCACATCGGCGAACGGATTGGTGAACGCACGCAACACATTCCTGCCGGCGGGCAGATAACCGCGTCCGGCCGTGTTCTCGGCACGCAGGAACTGTCCCATCGCGGTGATGACCGGTTCCACGGGAGCCAGCGCATCGGCCCAGCCCGGGTCGATGAGATCCGACAGCGGCTTCGCCCCGTCTCCCGTGGATTCGGTTGTGGGTGAGGTCATCCGATCCTCCGCAGCGACTCCCGGAAGTACTTGGCGTTCTCGAAGTACATCTCGACGTTGAGGTCCACGTGACCCTCCGGCACCTCGAAGCCCTCTCGGACCTTGGCCGGCACACCGAGGGCCATCGTGCGGTCCGGCACGGTGAACTTGAACGGCACGACCGCACCTGCCCCGACGATCGCGCCGCTGCCGACCGTCGATCCATTGAGCACCACCGAACCCGACGCGATGAGGCAGTGATCGCCGATCGTCGCGCCCTCGATGTGCGCGTTGTGCCCGACGACGCATTCGGCGCCGATGACCGTCGCGTCGATCGGGGTGCAGTGGATGATCGTGCCGTCCTGAATGTTGGTCCGTCGGCCCACGGTGATGGTCCCGGAATCGCCCCGCAGAACCGCGGTCGGCCAGATCGACACCCCGTCGCCGAGGGTCACATCCCCGATGACGACCGCATCGGGGTGGACGTACACATCGTCACCGATGGTGGGTTCACGATCACCGAGCGCATAGATAGCCATGCACCGAATCTAAGGCATGCCGAGCGCAGACAATTGGCACGGGCTCAGGACCCGAACGATTGCCACCCCCGCAGATCCTGCACCGCCCGACCGTCCACCCGCACACCGGTGCCGTCGCGGACCTCGCCGATCGTGGTCCAGCCCGGCGGGACCGTACCGGCTGCGAACGCGCCCAACAGTTCGTGATCCTCTCCACCGGCCACGGTCCACTCGCGCAGATCCACACCCAGACGGCGCGCCGCGGAACGCATGTCGCTGCCCACCGGGATGCGATCGCTCGACACCGCGAGCGCCACACCGGAGGCCGCGGCCATGGTGATCAATTCCTCCACGAGCCCGTCGGAGATATCGGTCATCGCATGCGCACCAGCATGCGCCGCCGCCGGCCCCTGTCCCAGGTCGGGCGCCGGAAGTCGATGAGCGGCGACCAGATCGGCGAACTCGGTGAGCAGTTCATCGTTTCCACGGTCGTGCGCGTCGAGCAACAAGGCGAGCCCGGCCGCGCTCGCACCCACCGCCGTGCCGGTGACCGCGAGCACATCGCCAGGCCGCGCGCCGCCGACCACGATCGGCGTCGCACCGTCCAGAGCACCCACGGTGGTCACGGTCAGCACCACCTCATCGGCACCGACGAGGTCACCGCCCAGCACCCGACCACCGAGTCGGTGGGTGGCGTCGAGGATTCCGTCGTTAAGGTCGAGCACGGTGCCGACGGTGGTGTCGGCGGGGCACGCGATGGACACAACGGTGCCGGTCACGCGCCCGCCCATCGCTGCGATGTCGGCGGCACTCTGGATCACCGCGCGGGCCCCGACGGTGCGTGGATCCGACCAATCGAAGCGGAAATGCCGGCCCGCGACCGCGGTGTCGGTGCTGATGACGGTCGGCCCGGCGGTGTCGATCACCGCCGCATCGTCCCCGGAACCGATCACCACATCGGCTGTGCGGTGGGTGGCATCCAACGCTCTCGAGGACCGGGTCAACTCGACGATCAGGCGCCGCTCTCCGACATCGCCGACCGACCTCGACCGATCGACCGGTTCCCCGGCACCTTCGACGGACACCACAACTCCTCGATTCGCTTCCAGTCGCGCTTGGACGGGGTTGTCAGCGACAATACTGACACCGGGTCGACAGCCGGACCCCGGTGCAGACGAGAGGATGGGCGTGGTTCAGGCATACATTCTGATCCAGACCGAGGTCGGAAGGGCCGCGCTGGCAGCGGCAACGATCGCGGAGATCTCCGGTGTCGCCACATCCGAAGAGGTCAGCGGCCCCTACGATGTCATCGTCCGTGTGGACGCAGCAGATGCGGCGCACCTGACCGAGAACGTCGTGCCGCAGATCCAGAAGGTGGACGGAATCACCCGCACCCTCACGTGTCCGGTGGTGCAGTCCTCGCACTGATCTCGGGCGACTCCGCGCACTAGTGTGTTCGTCGTGACCGACGAGAACCAGGCCGGCGAGGCCTCCGGCGACGACGCGCAGGCACGCTACGGCAGCGGCCCGAGACTGAGCCCGGCACTGATCGCCACCCTGGTGGCGATTCCGGCGATGGTCATCGTCGGCTTCATCACCTTCGCGGCGTTGCGACCGGATCCGTCCACACCGATCGAGTCCTACGCATCCGATGAGGCGGCCCCTGCCGATTGCGACAAGCTCATCGCCGCACTGCCGCAGACCTTCGACGGCTTCGGCGACAAGCAGGTCACGGGCACGACGGTGACGTGGTCGTCGGACGGTGACACCGACCCCGTCACACTGCGGTGCGGTATCTCACGTCCCGACGAGCTGTCGCCGACGAGCAACCTGCAGGTGATCAACCCGGTTCAGTGGTTCATCACCGACACCGTCGAAGGTGCCGGCCAGGCATACGTGTGCGTGGACCACCGCCCCTATGTGGCGATGTGGATCCCCGAGAACGCCGGCAACGCACCGATCACCGACGTCAGCGCGGTGATCGACCAGACGTTGCCGCGGGCACCATTGGACTTCGGCTGATATCGGTCGGACGGATCGCGGGTCCGCGGCTGATCCCGGATCGACTCAGTCGTAGATCTCCGGCTTGGTCCGGCGGCCGAGCAACGAGCTCACTGCGTCGGCAACCGACAGTCCCGAATGACAGACCTGGTGCACTGCGTCGGTCAGCGGCATCTCCACATCGAATTTCACCGCCAGTGCCCGCACCGACGAACACGATTTGACGCCTTCGGCGACCTGCCCGTGTGTGGCATCCTGCGCCTCCTGCATCGTCGCGCCCTGACCCAGGTGCGCGCCGAAGGTCCGATTGCGCGACAGCGGTGACGAACAGGTGGCGACCAGATCGCCGACGCCGGCCAGGCCGGCGAGGGTCTCGATCTGAGCGCCGACCGCCACGGCCAAGCGGATGGTCTCGGCCAGACCGCGAGTGATGATGGTCGCCAGCGTGTTCTGCCCGAATCCGACGCCGCTGGCCATTCCGCACGCCAGGGCTATGACGTTTTTCACCGCACCGCCGATCTCGCAGCCGACCACATCGGTGTTGGTGTACGGGCGGAAATACCCGGTGTTGAAGGCCTGCTGCAGGTCCTGCGCTCGGTGTTCATCGCGACACGCGATGACCGTAGCCGCCGGCTGCCCCTCGGCGATCTCGCGGGCGAGATTGGGTCCGGACAACACCGCGACCCGTTCTACCGGCGCACCGGACACCTCGGCGATGACCTCGCTCATCCGCAGCAGGGTGCTGGTCTCCACCCCCTTCGCCAGCGAGACGAACGTCGCATCGTCAGCGACGTGTGGCATCCACTCGGTGAGATTGGCCCGCAAGGACTGTGACGGCACCGCACACACCACCACGTCGGCGCCGGTGACCGCGTCGACGACCGAACTCGTCGCGCGCAGACCATCCGGCAGGGTGATGCCGGGCAGATAATCGCCATTGGCGTGGTCGTGGGTGATGCGCTCGGCGAGCTCGGGCCGCCGAGCCCAGATCGTCGTCTCCGTCCCGGCGTCCACCAACACCTTCGCGATCGCGGTTCCCCAGGATCCCGCACCCATCACCACCGCACGCACGATCACTCCTTCGCCGACCACACTTCGCACCTCACACTAGTGGTATGTCCACGAGCGCCGGACCGGATCAGACGGGTGCGTGTCACACTCCGCTCGCGCGATCGGCATCATGGATGCCATGGAATCGACATCACACACCGACGCGGGCGCCCCACGCCCAGGTGATGTCGTGGCCGTCTTGGCGGTCAAACGCCTGGCCGAGGCCAAGTCCCGGTTGGCGGCCAGCCGCGGACCGGCGTCCGACGGATTGCACCGCGACCTCGTGCTGGCGATGCTGCTCGACACCATCGATGCGCTGCGAGGTCCACGCGTCGAGGGCATCGCGGTCATCAGTCCCGACGACGAGGTACTCGCCGCCGCCCGCGCGGCGGGAGCGATCAGTGTGGGCGAGGATCGCGGCGCCCGGCCCATCGACACCGATCGACTCAACCAGGCCTTCGCCGAAGCATCCGCAATCGCGCGCCGCCGCTGGCCGACGGCGCGGACGGTGATGCTTGTGCAAGCGGATCTGCCTGCGGCGACGGCCACCAGCATGCAAGCGGTGATCGCCGCGGCGGACGGATTGCGACAGGCGGTCCTGACCGATCGAAACGGACGCGGCACCACGGTGTTGCTCCGTGATCGCAGCATCACCGAACCGCCACGGTTCGGGCCCGATTCCGCGGCCGCCCACCGCGCCGCCGGAGCGGTCGAACTCGATCCCGGTCACGTCCGCTGGGCGGATCTGCGCACCGACGTCGACACCGCCGCCGATCTCGACGCCGCCCGATCGCTGGGAGTGGGCCGCCACACCGCGGCAATCCTGGGTGAGACGAGGCCGCTGGGCCCCACATCCTCCTCGAATCGCCGCACACCATCGGATTCGGCCACCAAACGTCTCAGCGCCACCCGCGATGCGTCATGATTGAACGGTGAGCCCTGCCGACGACACCGCCACCCAACCGATCACATCGATCCCCGGGGCGCCGCCCGCCGCGACTCTCGTCCCCGAAGAAGCCACGGACCTTCCCGACGACCGGTACCTCAATCGCGAACTGAGCTGGCTGGACTTCAACTCACGTGTCCTGGCGCTGGCCGAGGACACGTCGATGCCATTGCTGGAACGAGCGAAGTTCCTGGCGATCTTCGCCTCCAACCTCGACGAGTTCTTCATGGTGCGCGTAGCCGGGCTGAAGCGACGCGACGAGACCGGGCTGTCGGTGCGCTCGGCGGACGGTTTGTCGCCGCGAGAACAGTTGCGTCGCATCGCCGCGCGCACCCAAACGATCGCCGAACGGCATGCCCGGGTGTTCCTCGATTCGGTGAACCCGGCCCTGTCCGACAACGACATCCACGTCGTCACGTGGGCGCAACTCTCCGACGATCAGAAGACCCGGCTGATCGACTATTTCCACGAAGACGTGTTCCCGGTGCTGACCCCGCTGGCGGTGGACCCCGCGCACCCGTTCCCATATATCAGCGGGCTCTCGCTGAACCTGGCCGTGACGGTCAAGGACGCCAACACCGGTGGCGAACACTTCGCCCGAATCAAGGTTCCCGACAATGTCAGCAGGCTGATCCGGGTAGACACCCTGATGCGCCGCCACGACCCCTCGCAACAGGACGAATCGAAGACGATTCTGCTGCCGCTGGAGACACTGATCGCGGCCAACCTCGGGCATCTGTTCCCGGGCATGGAAATCGTTGAGCATCACGCGTTCCGGATCACCCGGAACGCCGATTTCGAGGTCGAAGAGGACCGCGACGAGGACCTGTTGCAAGCGCTCGAACGCGAACTCGCCCGCCGGCGTTTCGGCTCCCCGGTGCGACTCGAGGTCGCCGACGACATGAGCGAGCACATGCTCGAACTGCTGCTGCGTGAACTCGACGTCAACCCCGATGACGTCATCCAGGTTCCGGGATTGCTGGATCTGTCCTGCCTTTTCGAGGTCAACGGACTCGATCGGCCCCATCTCAAGGACCGCCCGTTCGTTCCCGCGACACATCCGGCGTTCGGCGAACGAGAGACCCCCAAGAGCATTTTCTCCACGCTGCGCGAGGGTGACGTACTCGTGCACCACCCCTACGACTCGTTCTCCACGAGCGTGCAGCGTTTCATCGAACAGGCAGCAGCCGACCCTCAGGTCCTCGCGATCAAGCAGACGCTCTACCGGACCTCGGGCGACTCCCCGATCATCAACGCACTCATCGATGCCGCGGAGGCAGGCAAACAGGTGGTCGCGCTGGTGGAGATCAAGGCGCGATTCGACGAGCAGGCGAACATCAAGTGGGCCAGGCAACTCGAGCAGGCCGGCGTACACGTGGTGTACGGCCTCGTGGGTCTGAAGACACACTGCAAGACCTGTCTGGTGGTGCGCCGCGAGGGCTCGTCGATCCGACGCTACTGCCACATCGGGACCGGCAACTACAACCCTAAGACCGCACGGCTCTACGAGGACGTGGGTCTGTTCACCGCCGCACCCGACATCGGCGCCGACCTCACCGACCTGTTCAACACCCTCACCGGGTACTCGCGAAAGAAGGAGTACCGCAACATCCTGGTGGCGCCGCACGGAATCCGTTCGGGCATCATCGAACGCATCAACGGTGAGATCGACCGCTTCCTCCAGGGCGATACCCGGGCCCGCGTGCAGCTCAAGGCGAATGCCCTCGTCGACGAGCAGGTGATCGACGCCCTGTATCGCGCATCGCAGAACGGTGTCCCTGTCGAGGTCGTGGTCCGCGGCATCTGCGCCTTGCGGCCGGGCATGCCCGGGGTCAGCGAGAACATCGTGGTCCGCTCGATTCTCGGCCAATTCCTCGAGCACTCCCGCGTACTCCACTTCGGTGCGCAGGACGAGTATTGGATCGGTAGCGCCGACATGATGCACCGCAACCTCGACCGTCGGGTGGAGGTGATGGTGCAGGTCCGCGATCACCGCCTGACCACCGAGCTCGGGGACGTCTTCGCCTCCGCCCTGGATCCGCGGACACGGTGTTGGGAACTGCGATCCGACGGCAGCTGGGTGGCATCACCGGCCGCCGGCGAAGAGGTCCGCGACCACCAGCGCCAGATGATCCGACGCAACCGCCGACGACCCGACCACCATTCGTGAACCTGCCGGCAACCTCGAGAACCTAGGATTCTCTTCGATGTCCAAGACAACGAAGACGGTGTGGGCCGCGGGTGCCGTGCTGTGGCGCCCGACCCGCGACGGCGTGGAGATCTGCCTCGTCCACCGACCGCGCTATGACGACTGGACCCTTCCCAAGGGCAAGATCGACGACGGGGAGACACTGGTCTCCACCGCGGTCCGCGAGATCCGCGAGGAGACCGGACAGTTGAGCCGGCTGGGTCGTCATCTGATGGATGTCGGCTACCAGATCCCCAGCGGGTACAAACGCGTGCGCTATTGGTCCGCCCGCGCGCTGGGCGGTGACTTCACCGCGAATCACGAGGTCGATGACCTGCGCTGGCTCGACCCGGCCGCCGCGGCCGGGCTGCTCAGCTACGGGCTGGACCGGAAGGTACTCAAGGAGTTCGAACGCCTCCCGGCCGACGTGCACACCCTGCTGCTGGTGCGTCACGCGCGCGCCGGCCGTCGTACGCGGTACAAGGGCGACGACCGATTGCGCCCGCTGGACAAATTCGGTCGAGCCCAGGCACGTGACCTGTCGACGTTGCTGGACGCCTTCGGCGCCGAACGTCTGCACTCGGCCGACCGCGTGCGCTGCGAGCAGACCTTGGCTCCTGCGGCCGAGAAGTTGGGTGTGGCGATCGTGCCGGAGACCGCGCTGTCCGAGGAGGCCTACCGCGCCAACTCCGACGCCGCTCATCGCCGCATACGGGAGATCGCGACCGACACATCGGCGATCCACGCGGTGTGCAGCCAGGGGAAGGTGATTCCGCCGCTGATGCAGTGGTGGGCCCATGAGGATGACCTGACCTTGCCCGTCAAGCGCAACAGAAAAGGCAGTGTGTGGGTGCTGTCGACGTCGAATGGCCGACTGCTCGCCGCCGACCACATCGACAGTCCGCTACCGCACACCGACCGCCAGGGCTGATCCACACGCACTGATCGGTCACACGCTTCGGCCCCCGACGAGGGAAGGACGTCGAGGGCCGAGGCGAGCAGATGAAAGTACCGGCGCCTCAGCGGCGGCCGGTGGTCTTCTTGGCTGCGGTCTTCTTGGCTGCGGTCTTCTTGGCCGGAGCCTTCTTGGCCGCGGTCTTCTTGGCCGGAGCCTTCTTGGCCGCGGTCTTCTTGGCCGGAGCCTTCTTGGACGCAGTCTTCTTCGCCGGCGCCGCCTTCTTGGCCGGTGCTGCCTTCTTGGCTGCGGTCTTCGTGGCCGGAGCCTTCTTCGCCGCGGTCTTCTTCGCCGCGGTCTTCTTGGCTGCGGTCTTCTTCGCCGGCGCCGCCGTTGCACTGCCCCGCTTCACCGCGGGACCGCTGGCGGACAGCTTCTGCTTGCCCGCCACGACCGCCTTGAACTGCGCTCCCGGACGGAACGCGGGAACCGAAGTGGCACGCACCTTCACGGTCTCGCCGGTGCGCGGGTTACGCGCCACACGAGGAGCGCGCTTGCGCTTCTCGAAGACACCGAACCCGGTGATCGTCACGCTCTCGCCCTTGTTCACGGCGCGCACGATCGTGTCCACCACGAGCTCGACAGCGGCCGTCGCAGTCTTGCGATCCGCATCGAGCTTCTTCGTCAGCTCATCAATGAGCTCTGCTTTGTTCATTGAAACCTCCGCAAGCTGTTCTGACCCATCGGTAGGCCAGCTAACTCCACACGGTAAACGTCGAATTCGAAAACGTCCATCTTCCACGCCAATTAACCAGGCATGTTGCGAAATCGAAAGCAGCGATCAGATTCCGGGAACAGGCCAGAACAACCCGTAGACGAGGTTCTCGGTCAGCTGTGCAGCGTCACCGGCTTGAACGACGGCCGCTGTTTTTCGAACTCAGAAATCACCTCTACCTGGCGTAACGTCAATCCGATGTCGTCGAGACCCTCCATCAGACGCCACCTGGTGTAGTCATCAATTGCCAACGGCACCACGAGGTCTCCGGCGGTCACGGTCCGATCGGCAAGACTGACCGTCAGTTCCAGTCCCGGCTGCTCCTCGAGGCGCTTCCAGATGAGTTCGACGTCGGATTGCTCGACCTCGGCGGCCACCAGTCCCGCTTTTCCGGCGTTGCCACGGAAGATGTCGGCGAAGCGCGACGAGATGACCACTCGAAAGCCGAAGTCCGACAGCGCCCAGACCGCGTGTTCCCGCGACGACCCGGTACCGAAGTCCGGACCGGCGACCAGTACCGACCCCTGGCTCCACGGTTCGTTGTTCAGAATGAAATCCGGGTCGGCGCGCCACCCGGCGAACAACCCGTCCTCAAAGCCGGTGCGGGTCACTCGCTTCAGATAGACCGCCGGAATGATCTGGTCGGTGTCGACATTGCTGCGGCGCAGCGGCACGCCGATCCCGGTGTGGGTGATGAATGGTTCCATGATGTGTTCCGATCCTGTGCGTGTGGTGACGAGGGGCGAGGGTCAGCCGAGATCCGCGGGGGCCGACAGCGTTCCCCGGATGGCGGTGGCGGCCGCGACCGCCGGCGAGACCAGGTGGGTGCGGCCACCCTTGCCCTGCCGCCCTTCGAAGTTCCGGTTCGACGTCGACGCGCACCGCTCACCTGGAGCGAGCTGGTCGGGGTTCATGCCCAGACACATCGAGCATCCCGCCTGACGCCACTCGGCGCCGGATGCGACGAAGATCTCACCGAGCCCTTCATCTTCGGCCTGCGCACGCACCCGCATCGAGCCCGGCACGATCAGCATGCGCATCCCGTCGGCGATGCTGCGCCCCTTCAGGATGTCGGCCACCGCCCGCAGGTCTTCGATCCGCCCGTTGGTACACGATCCGACGAACACGGTGTCCACCTTCACATCGCGAAGCGGCGTTCCGGGCTCCAGGTCCATGTATTCCAACGCTCGTCGGGCCGCGACGGCGTCATTCTCGTCGACGATCTCGGCGGGGTCGGGCACCCGAGCCCCGAGTGGCGCACCCTGGCCCGGGTTGGTTCCCCACGTGACGAACGGCGTCAGCGCAGAGGCATCGATGTGAACCTCGGCGTCGAACTCGGCATCGGGATCGGTTCGCAGACTGTCCCAGTAGGTCACCGCGGCGTCCCAGTCCGCTCCCGTCGGAGCATGGGGGCGCCCCTTGAGGAAGTCGTAGGTCACCTGATCCGGCGCGATCATCCCGGCCCGGGCGCCCGCCTCGATCGACATGTTGCAGATGGTCATCCGGGCTTCCATCGACAACTTCTCGATGGCCGCTCCGCGGTATTCGAGGATGTACCCCTGGCCGCCGCCGGTCCCGATCTTGGCGATCACCGCAAGAATGAGGTCCTTGCTGGTGACACCCGCCGGCAGCTCGCCGTCGACGGTGATCGCCATCGTCTTGAACGGGCGCAAGGACAATGTCTGCGTGGCCAACACGTGTTCGACCTCGGAGGTTCCGATGCCCATGGCGATCGATCCGAACGCACCATGTGTGGAGGTGTGACTGTCACCGCACACCACCGTCATCCCAGGCTGGGTCAACCCGAGCTGCGGGCCCACCACGTGCACGATGCCCTGCTCGGCATCGCCCATGGGATGCAGGCGAATCCCGAACTCCTCGCAATTGCGCCGCAGAGTCTCGACCTGAGTGCGTGACACCTCGTCGGCGATCGGCTTGAAGATGTCGACCGTCGGAACGTTGTGATCCTCGGTGGCGATGGTCAGATCCGGTCGGCGCACGGGACGCTCGGCGAGCCGGAGGCCGTCGAAAGCCTGCGGGCTGGTCACCTCGTGCACGAGATGGAGGTCGATGTAGATCAGGTCGGGATTACGATTCCCGGCACCATCGGTGTCGCCGCGTGCGACGACGTGGTCGTCCCACACTTTTTCGGCAAGAGTACGCGGCGCGTTGGGGCTGGAGCTCATGGCACTACTCGCATCTGTCGGGGGTGCATCTCATTATCTGGGACGCTAGTATCGTCCTATGGGAAAGGATAGCGCATCGCCGACGACGAGCGGAATCGGCGTGCTCGACAAATCTGTGGTGGTACTCCACGCGATCGCCGAGGCTCCGTGCAATCTGACCGAGTTGTGCGACCGCACCGGATTGCCGCGGGCGACGGCGCACCGACTCGCGGTCGGGTTGGAAACCCATCGCCTCCTGGCGCGCAACTCCTCGGGCCGCTGGTATCCCGGTCCCGCGCTGGCGGAACTGGCCGCCGCCTCCTCGCACGACCCGGTCCGCGAGGCGGCCCTGATGGTACTGCCGCGACTGCGGGAGATCACCGGCGAATCTGTTCAGGTCTACCGTCGCGAGGGCGCCGAACGAGTGTGCATCGCTGCCATGGAACCGCCGACCGGGCTACGCGACACCGTCCCGGTGGGTACCCGATTCCCGATGAGCGCCGGATCGGCCGCCAAGGTCCTGCTCGCCTGGACCGACTCGAGCACTCAACGCGCTCTGGTGCATGACAGCGTCTTCAGCGAGCGGGCACTGCACGAGATACGACGCCGCGGCTGGGCGCAGAGCGCCGGTGAACGTGCGGCCGGGGTGGCCAGTGTGTCCGCGCCGGTCCGCGACGCCACCGGAGACGTGGTCGCGGCCATCTCGGTTTCCGGGCCGATCGACCGCATGGGGCGACGCCCCGGAGCACGCTGGGCAGCCGATCTGCTCGCCGCCGCCGACGCGATCCACAAACGGCTGCAACCGACCCGCACCTGACCTGCCGGCACCCGCGGTCGGTTAGCGTCACTGCATGGGAGTCAATCAACGCAGCCAGATCGTCATGTCCGAAGCCGAGATCGAGACCTTCGTCGCCAACAGCCGCACCGCGACGCTGGCGACCACCGGTCCCGATGGCGGCATCCATCTCGTGGCCATGTGGTACGGCGTGGTCAACGGCGAGATCTGGTTCGAGACGAAGGCCAAATCGCAGAAGGCGGTCAACCTGCGCCGCAACGG
The DNA here is from genome assembly GCF_026262595.1 of Gordonia aquimaris. Classification (NCBI taxonomy): domain Bacteria; kingdom Bacillati; phylum Actinomycetota; class Actinomycetes; order Mycobacteriales; family Gordoniaceae; genus Gordonia; species Gordonia aquimaris. The sequence goes on from NZ_JAPKFM010000010.1 coordinate 13,125, forward strand.
TCGCTGCACCGTGATGATCGAAGACGGGGACACCTACGACACCCTGCGCGGGGTGTCCTTCGAGGGGAGCGCCGAGATCCTCGACGACCCGGACTCGTGCCTGCGCGTCGGCATCAGCGTCTGGGAGCGATACACCGGGCCGTACACCGACGAGATGCGGCCCTTCGTCGACCAGATGATGCACAAGCGGGTGGCCGTGCGCCTGATCCCGGCAAAGGTGCGATCGTGGGATCACCGCAAGCTCGGCCTCGACCCGATGCCCGTCGCGGGCAGCACCGCCCCGTCGGCCGACGACTGACGCCCCGCACGCCGAAAAAGGCGCCTCCTCCGAAATCGGAGGAGGCGCCTTCCTGTGTAGCCCCGACGGGATTCGAACCCGCGCTACCGCCTTGAGAGGGCGGCGTCCTAGGCCGCTAGACGACGGGGCCATGGACACGCTATTCAGTTGGAACCATCAGGATATTGCCTCGGTCAGAGATCGTATCCCAACAGCTCGCTGGGGTACCAGGACTCGAACCTAGAATGGCTGAACCAGAATCAGCTGTGTTGCCAATTACACCATACCCCAAGGTTTTCCCTTCTCCGATTCGGCGTCCCGGCCGGAAAAGAACCGAGGAGAAGACTACCAAAGGTATCCCCCTAGACCACAAATCGGCAGGTCAAACCCCTATTTTGCGACCATCTCGCGTGCTGCGGCCAGCCGCCCGAGGCTCTTGTCACGGCCGAGCAGCTCCATCGATTCGTAGAGCGGAGGGCTCACCTGCGATCCGGTGACCGCGACCCGTACCGGTCCGAACGCCTTGCGGGGTTTGAGGCCCAACTCATCGACGAGGGCCGTTTTGAGCGCTTCCTCGATCGCCGACGCCGTCCAGCCGTCCAACGCGCCGAGCGCCGCCGACGCGGCATCGAGCACCGGTCCCGCATCGCCTCCGAGATTCTTGGCCGCCGATTTCTCGTCGATCACGAAATCGGCGTCGGAGAGATAGAGGAACGACATCAGCGGCCATGCGTCGCCGAGCACCTGGATGCGGGTCTGCACGAGTTCGGCCAGGACAGCGAAGGCGCTGTCGTCGACCGGCTCGGCGAGCTTGCCGGTGTCGACGAGATAGCGCCGCAGGCGAGCGGTGAAGTCGGCCGGGTCCAGCCGCCGGATGTGTTCGGCGTTGATCGCGTCGGCCTTCTTCTGGTCGAACCGGGCCGGATTCGAGTTCACCTGGCGCACATCGAAAGCCGCGACCATCTCGTCGAGGGTGAAAATGTCGTTGTCACCGGAGAAGCCCCACCCGAGCAATGCCAGATAGTTCAGCAGACCCTCCGGGATGAATCCACGATCCCGATGGTGGAACAGATTCGACCCCGGGTCGCGTTTGGAGAGCTTTTTGTTGCCCTCCCCCATCACGAACGGGAGGTGCCCGAATTCCGGCACCCGGTCGGCGATCCCCACCCTGATGAGCGCGTCGTACAGGGCGATCTGCCGTGGGGTCGAGGAGAAGAGATCCTCCCCACGCAGCACATGGGTGATCTTCATCATCGCGTCGTCGACGGGATTCACCAACGTGTACAGCGGGTCACCACTCGCACGGGTCAGCGCGAAGTCCGGGACCGTGCCCGCCTTGATCGTGGTGGTACCCCGAACGAGATCGTCCCAGGTAATGTCATGGTCCGGCATACGCAGTCGCACAACAGCTTTGCGTCCTTCTGCACGAAAATCCGCACGCTGCTGATCAGTCAGCTCACGATCGAAATTGTCGTAGCCGAGCTTGGGGTCCCGTCCCGCGGCGCGGTGCCGGGCCTCGACCTCCTCCGGAGTGGAGAATGCCTCATAGGCCTCCCCAGCCTCGAGCAGCCGAGCCACCACGTCGAGATGGAGGCCACGTCGCTCCGACTGCCGATAGGGCGCATAGGGGCCTCCCACCTCGGGCCCCTCGTCCCAGTCGAGGCCCAGCCAGCGCAACGCATCGAGGATCGCGTCGTAGGACTCCTGGGTGTCGCGCGCCGCGTCGGTGTCCTCGATCCGGAAGACGAAGGTGCCCTTGTCGTGGCGCGCCTGCGCGAAGTTGAACAGCGCCGTCCGGGCGAGCCCCACGTGGGGGGTACCGGTCGGAGACGGACAGAAGCGAACGCGCACATCGGAACCACTCATGGTGGTCAGCGTATCGAACGGCTCAGCGATGGGTTCCGAGGAACTCGATCAGCAGCCGGTTCACCTCGGCGGGCTGTTCGAGGTATCCGAAATGGCCGGCCTTCGCGATCTCCTCATAGCGCGCCCCGGGGATCGCGTCGGCGACCTCGCGGGCCAGTTTCGGCGGGAGCGTGCGATCGTCGGCGAAACCGATCACCAAGGCGGGACGCGCGATGGCCCGGTACGCGGCAAGCCGATCCGACTCGCGATCGTGCAACCCCAACTGCGCCCGGACACCGGCGGTGACCGTCTGCGGCGAGAATCCGATCACATCGAGCCAGTCCTTGGCCGTCCGGTCGTCGTCGAGTGTGTGCGGGGACAGGTTGAGATGCGCGGTGATCGCCGCCGCATACTCCGGCGGCAACGTGATCTTGTTGTCGTAGAGCGCCCGCTCCCCCGCCGAGATCGCCTGCTGGAGCGGAGTGTTGCGACCGTAGGTGGCGATCATCACCGCGGCCTTCACAATGTCGGGTCGCGCCAGGGCCAACTCCTGGGTGATGCGCGCACCGAGCGAGGTTCCGACCACCAGCGCCGGACCGGCCGCGAGATGCTCGATCAACGCGGCGGTGTCGGCGACCATGTCGTCGGCGGTGAAGCCCTCGACGCACTCCGAGGACGGCGAGATGCCACGGTTGTCGAAGGTGACCACCCGATACCCGGCCTTGACCAGCGCAGGCTGCTGGTGGGCCTGCCAGACCCGGCCCGGGCTGCCGGTTCCCATCACCATCACCACCAGCGGCCCACTACCGACATCCTCGTAGGCGAGCTCGATCCCGTTGACACGCGCGATGTTCGGCCCCTTCACGGTTTGTCCACCACCGGGTTGGACAGCGTGCCGATCCCCTCCACGGTGACCGCGACGCGCTGGCCCGCAACCATCGGGCCGACGCCCTCGGGGGTGCCGGTCAGGATCACATCACCTGGTAGCAGGGTCATGATCCGCGAGATCCACTCGATGATCTCACCGACGCCGTGGAGCATCAGCGAGGTCCGCGAGCGTTGTTTGACCTCCCCGTCGAGTTCGGTGGTCACCTCGACATCGGTCGGGTCGAACTGGGTCTCGATCCAGGGACCGAGCGGACAGAAGCTGTCATAACCCTTGCCACGGGTCCACTGGCCGTCGGCCTGCTGCTGATCACGGGCGGTGACGTCGTTGGCGACGGTATAGCCCAGGATCACCTCCGCGGCCTTGGCCGCTGCGACGTCCTTGCAGGGCTGCCCGATGACGACCGCCAGTTCCCCCTCGTAGTCGACCCGCTCGGAGTTCGGCGGACGCACGATCGGAACCTCCGGACCGATGATCGAGGTGTTCGGCTTGATGAAGATCACCGGATCGGCCGGTTGCTCACCCCCCATCTCGGTGACATGTGCGGCGTAGTTCTTACCGATGCAGATCACCTTGGAGGCCAGGATCGGCGCGAGCAGACGGACGTCGGCCAGCGCCCACGATCGTCCGGTGAACGACGGTGTGCCGAACGGATGCTCCGCGATCTCACGCGCCCGAGGGCCGTCCTCGGCGTCCTCGATGGCGACAAAGGCGACCCCGTCCGGGCTGGCTACTCGACCTAAACGCATGGCACGACACTATCGCACCGCCTTTTCTCAGCACTCGGGACGCGGGTTGGACCAGCCCACGCCTCGTTCTACAATGTGGACGTTGTGTTTCACATATTGAGATGGAGTGAAATGGACCGCGTCGCCGAAACCCCTGTGCGGACGCAGCCGACGATGACCGCGGCGCGCCGATGGACGATGCTGTGCTGCGCATTGGTCGCCGCGATGACCACCACCTGCGCGGTCAGCGGCGTTGCGTATCTCATCCCGGCCCTGCACACCGAGCACGGCATGTCGCTCGCTGCGGGTTCGGTGCTGGCCACGGTGCCCACGGTGGGCCTGATGCTGCTGATCATCCCGTGGGGCGCACTGTTGGACCGATACGGTGAGCGCCGCGTCCTGACCATCTCACTGTGCATCACCCTGGCCGGCACCATCGCCGCCGTGGTCATCTCCGCCGTCGACGCCCCGTTGTGGGCCTTGGGCGCAGCACTGTTCGTCGGCGGATTGGGCTCCGGGGCAGCCAACGGCGCCAGCGGTCGAATCGTGGTGGGCTGGTTCCCGGCTCGACAACGCGGCACCGCGATGGGGGTACGTCAGATGGCACAGCCGCTCGGCATCGCGGTGTGCGCGCTCACCATGCCGCTGACCGCGCAGGCACTCGGCGTCACCGCGGCCCTGGCGGTTCCGATGGTGGTGACCGGACTCGGACTCATCGCGTGCGTCGTCGGGATCGTGGATCCACCATCGCCGCCGCGACGCCCCGCCGACGTGACGGAGTCGAGCACTGGTCGAAATCCCTATCGAACCAGCGGATTCCTGGCCCGAGTCCACGGGGTGAGCGTGCTGCTGGTGATTCCGCAGGCCATGATGTGGACCTTCGTGCCCACCTGGTTGATCGTCGCGCATCAATGGCCGCCGGCCGCGGCGGGCGTCCTGGTGACCGTGACACAGGTGATCGGCGCCATCGGCCGCATCGTGGCCGGACGGGTGTCGGACGCGTGGGGCTCGCGCATGCGTCCGATCCGGTTGATCGCCCTGATCGCCGCCCTGGCAACGATGGCGCTGGCACTGACCGACTGGTTGGGGAGTCCCGTCGCACCACTGGTGATGGTGATCGCCTCGATCGCCTCGGTCGCCGACAACGGCTTGGCTTTCACCGCCATCGCCGAATACGCCGGCCCGTCATGGAGCGGGCGCGGTCTGGCGATTCAGAACACCGCCCAGTACCTGGCCACCTCGGCGAGTACCCCCATACTCGGCGCATTGATCGCCGCGTCCGGCTTCCCGATCGCCTTCGCGCTGACCGCCGTGACACCACTCATCGCCATTCCCCTCGTCCCGCGGGATCGACAAATCGATTGATCAGCCCTGCGGCGGTGCGAGCGTCGTCCACCACGACTACGTGGCGTGCTCCACCGCGCCGGAGGATCAGCAGCGCGTCTCCGGACCGGAGCACGAAACCCTTGGCCCCCTTCAGATCCCCATGCATCGCCGCGCGATAGCCGTAGCCGCCGAAATCACGCAGTGCCCGAACCTGCACGTACTCGGCGTGATCGATCTCCGCCATCGGAATCACGGTGCGCGGCCAGCCGAGTCGGCCGCGGACCGCCACCGCGCGACGGTCGACCGTCACCCGGACACTCCACATCGCGACAGACACGACGAGTACCCCGACCGCGATGAGGATGACGGGCCATGAGCGCACCAGCAGTGCCACCGAGATCAGGATCATCAAGGCGATGGCGATGATCGCCGTCGCCACGCCGGACGTGGTCGCGACCCGTGTCCACAGTGCCCGCTCGCCGGGGGCGAGCGCGACGTCGGGCCGTTCGCCGACATCTGGCGGTTGCTCCGTCGACGTCCACTTCGGCACGAGCGCAGCCGTTCCCGCGCCCGCCGCGAGTCCCAGGAGCCAGCCGGCCGGCAGCTGCCACGTCGGGGTGGCGGCGTCACCGGCATCCGCGAGACCGCGCTGCGACCCGGTCGCCAAGACGATGATGGCGATCGTCGACACTGCAACGCCCACAACGATTCCGAGCGTGAGACGAAAGGCGGTGCGATCGCGCAGCAGCACCGACAGTGCACCGAGGACGGCACCGAGGATCCCCACGAAGGCCGGCAAGGCAACCACCACCGGAACGCTGGTGAAACCGTCGGCGCCACCGCCACCCCAGTGCGTGGCCACCGGATCGGGTAGGCCGTCGGCCCATGCTGCCACGAGCAGGGACCCCACGACTCCGGCGATCATCGACGGAAGCACACCGAGCGCCCCGATCAACCACCTGTTCATGCTGTCCCCCTGTTCGTCCGGTCCACTCACAGCGTCCACCTCCCGTGGATCTCGGCGGCCGTCGCGTCGGCCGACATGCCCAGTCGCCGCGCCACCCGGATCAGACCCTCCACCGCATCGGCGAGTTCGGCACGCCCGGCGGCCGCGTGTGTCACCACCGCCCCCCGCCCTCGACGAAGTTCGACGACCCCGTCGTCGCGGAGCAACTGATAGGCGCGCAATACGGTGTGCAGATTGATGTCGAGCGACGCGGCCAGATCGCGTGCGGCCGGGAGCCGCTCACCACCTCCGATCTCCTCGCGTGCGATCGAGCCGCGAAGTGACGAGGCGATCTGTTCGTACAGCGGCACGCGCGAAGACGGGTCGATGCGGATCAACACGTGCTGATCATATAGTTCTATCGAAAATAGAACAATGAACCGGCGTCGTGCGAGACACGATGGCCACGACGACGAAGCCCCGCCCGGATGTCTCCCGGGCGGGGCTCTGTCGCGACGGTCGCGCGATGGAGATCAGACGCGTTCGCGGATACGGCGCCCGATCTCGGTGGTGCTCAACGCCTCCGACCCGCGAGCGGCCACATCGTCGGCGACGGCCTTCTCGACTCGCTCGGCCGCGTCGGTCTCACCGAGATGAGCCAGCAGCAGGGCTGCCGACAGGATCGCAGCGGTCGGATCGGCCTTGCCCTGCCCCGCGATGTCGGGCGCGCTGCCGTGCACCGGCTCGAACATCGACGGATTGGTCCCGGTGGCGTCGATGTTGCCCGACGCGGCCAATCCGATGCCGCCGGTGACCGCGGCGGCGATGTCGGTGATGATGTCGCCGAACAGATTGTCGGTGACGATGACGTCGAATCGCCCGGGATCGGTGACCAGGTAGATGGTCGCCGCGTCCACGTGGCAGTAATCGGTGGTCACGTCGGGATATTCGGCGCCGACCTCGGCAACCGTGCGACTCCACATCGCACCCGCAAAGGTCAACACGTTGGTCTTGTGCACCAACGTCAGCTTCTTGCGGCGCGCCCGGGCACGTTCGAAGGCGTTACGCACCACGCGTTCGATACCGAACCGGGTGTTCACACTGACCTCGGTGGCGACCTCGTTCGGTGTGCCGACGCGGATCGCGCCACCGTTACCGGTATAGGGACCCTCGGTTCCTTCCCGCACCACCACGAAGTCGATGTCCGGATCGCCGGCGAGCGGCGAGTTGACACCGCGAAGCTTGCGGGCCGGTCGCAGATTGACGTGATGGTCGAGGGCGAAACGCATGTTCAGCAGCAGGCCGCGCTCGAGCACACCCGACGGCACCGACGGGTCCCCGATGGCGCCGAGCAGAATCGCGTCGTGTTCGCGCAACGACGCCAGGTCGTCGGCGGTGAGCAACTCTCCGTTGCGGTGGTACCGGCGTGCGCCCAGGTCGTAGTCGGTGGTCGTCACCGCGGGCACCACGGCTTCGAGAACGCCGATGGCCTCGCCGACGACCTCGGGACCGATGCCGTCCCCGGCGATCACTGCGAGCTTCACGACAGATCCACCTGTTCGATCAGGGTGGCGCCGACGGCCTCACCGATCGAGGCGACGAGATCGTCGGACAGCTTGGCGCTGACCCGCAGCACCACGGTGGCTCCCGGGCCGTCGGCATCCTGCGACAGACCCGCCGCCTGGATGTCGATGTCGGCGTTGCCCAGCAGGGTGCCGATCCGCCCGAGCGAGCCGGGCTTGTCGGCGTAGCTGACGATCAGATTGTGGCCCTCGGCCCGCAGGTCGAAGTTGCGGCCGTTGATGTTGACGATCTTCTCCACCAGGCGCGGTTCGGTGAGCGTGCCCGATACGTTGTGCACCGACCCGTCGGCGAAGACGGCCTTCACGTCCACCACGCTGCGATGGTTCGGGCTCTCCGGCGCGGTGGTGACCTCACTGGTCACGCCACGATCGGCGGCCACAGCCGGGGCATTGACGAAGGTGACGGGTTCGTCGAGGACCGCAGAGAACAGCCCGCGCAGTGCCGAGAGGCCGAGAACCTCCACGTTGTTGGCGGCGAGCTCGCCGCGGACGTCGACGACGAGCGAGGTCGGTGGCTCGTCGCTGATGACTCCCACCAGCAAGCCCAACTTGCGCGCCACCTCGAGCCATGGCGCCACCTCTTCATCCACCGCACCGCCGGTGATGTTCACCGCGTCGGGCACGAAGTGTCCGGCCAGCGCGAGCCGGACACTCTTGGCGACGTCGGTGCCGGCACGGTCCTGGGCCTCGCTGGTGGAGGCGCCGAGGTGCGGGGTCACCACGACCTGCGGCAGCTCGAACAGCGGCGAATCGGTGCACGGCTCGGTGGCGTAGACGTCGAGTCCCGCGCCCCGGACGTGCCCGGAGTTGATCGCATCGGCAAGCGCCTGCTCGTCGATGAGGCCACCGCGCGCGGCGTTGACGATGACGACACCCTTCTTGGTACGCGCCAGCTGGTCTTTGCCGATGAGTCCCAGCGTCTCCGGAGTCTTCGGCAGGTGCACGGTGATGAAGTCGGCGCGCTCGAGCAGTTCGTCGAGGCTGACCAGTTCGATGCCGAGCTGAGCGGCGCGGGCCGGCGACACGTACGGGTCGTAGGCGATGATCGAGGTCTCGAACGCGGCCATCCGAGCGGCGACCAGCTGGCCGATGCGGCCGAGGCCGACCACGCCGACCGTCTTGTCGAAGATCTCCACACCGTTGAACGCCGAGCGCTTCCACGTGTGCTCCCGCAGCGTGGCGTCGGCGGCGGGGATCTGTCGGGCCGCGGACATCAGGAGCGCGACGGCATGTTCGGCCGCCGTGTGGATGTTGGAGGTGGGGGCGTTCACGACCATCACGCCGCGCTTGGTCGCGGCCGGGACGTCGACGTTGTCGAGGCCGACACCTGCGCGCGCGATGATCTTGACTCCGGGTGCGGCGTCGAGCACTTCGGCGTCGACGGTGGTGGCCGACCGTACGAGAATGGCGTCGGCGTCGGCCACGGCTTCGAGCAGTTTCGGCCGGTCGGGGCCGTCCACCCAGCGGACCTCGACGTCGTCGCCGAGCGCTTCGACGGTCGAGGGAGCCAGTTTGTCGGCGATCAGAACGACCGGACGGCCAGCTGAGGTCACGATAGTCTCCATGGTCGGGGGCCAAAGTCAGTGAGAAGGCGGAGATCGCCGCAGGCGGCGCAGAGGCGACCACGGGGACTTCCGCGGACAGCTTAGTCGTCGCCGCATGTCGGATTTGCAGGCGGTATCCGCTGCTCGGGTCCGCCCCCGGAATTTCACGGTAGATTGTGATCGGCATTACGGATAGGTTGCAAACCGACCCCGGGACGATTCCGCACCACGCATCACGCGGCTACCGCCCGGTACCGTGTGCTTGGCCCCGGGCTCGGCTCCGGGGCCGTTGATTCTGTGCGCATCGATGAGCGGAGAGTGGATGATGAGGAAGCTGACAGCACTGTTGGCTGTTCTGGCTGCAACAGTGCTGGCCGGCTTGGGGGCTGGCTCAGTGGATGCCGCACCGGCGAAGATCTATCTCGGTGGTGGATCGGGAATCCTGGTGCTCAAGGGCGGCAATTCCGCGGCAGCGTGCACGCTGACCACCATCGGCAAGTCCAACACCGGCAAGCTGATCGGTATCACCGCCGGTCACTGCGGCAATCCCGGCCAGAAGGTGTACTCCGAGACCTTCCAGGACCGTGGTCAGGCCGGCACCATCACGTACTCCGCGAGTGATCTCGACATCGCGGTCATCGAGTTCAATCCGGCCAAGGTCGTGCCGCTGCGCTCCGTGCGCGGATTGACCATCCGCAGCGTGGACCCCCGGCCGCTCGCGTTCCCGGCCGTCGCCTGCAAGCAAGGCCGCACCACCGGCAACACCTGCGGTATCAGCTGGTTCTCCGACGGCGATGTGCACTTCAGCCAGCTGTGTGTGGTCGAGGGCGACTCCGGCAGCCCGGTGGTCGTCGGCGACCGCCTCGTGGGCATGGTCAACGCCTACTACTTCCTCGCCTGCCTCGGACCAGAGACGGGCACCAACATCGCCCCGATCCTGCGCCGGGTCGGTTCGCTGCCGCAGTACGGCGGTTTCCGCCCGATCTGATCGTCAGCTACGACAGTGGCCCCGAGGTCTCACCTCGGGGCCACTGTCGTAGCTACCAAAAGTCAGGGACGTGAAGTCGCTCAGGCGGTCTCGGTGATCGGCCGGTCGACCCAGCTCATCAGATCGCGCAGCTTCTTGCCGGTGACCTCGATCGGGTGCTCGGCGTTCTGCTTACGCAGCCCCTCGAGTTCCTTGTTGCCGCCCTCGACGTTGGCGACGAGACGCTTGACGAAGGTGCCGTCCTGGATGTCCTTGAGGATTCCGCGCATCCGCTCCTTGGTGTCGGCGTCGATGACGCGCGGCCCCGAGAGGTAACCACCGAACTCCGCGGTGTCGCTCACCGAGTAGTTCATGCGCGCGATGCCGCCCTCGTACATGAGATCGACGATGAGCTTGAGCTCGTGCAGCACCTCGAAGTAGGCCATCTCCGGGGCGTAACCGGCCTCGACCATGACCTCGAAGCCGGTCTTGACCAGTTCCTCGGTGCCACCGCAGAGCACGGCCTGCTCACCGAACAGGTCGGTCTCGGTCTCTTCCTTGAAGGTGGTCTTGATGATGCCGGCACGGCCACCGCCGATGGCGCTGGCGTAGCTCAGCGCGAGAGCCTGACCCTCACCCTTGGGATCCTGGTCGATGGCGATCAGGCAGGGCACACCCTTGCCGTCGACGAACTGACGACGCACCAGGTGGCCGGGGCCCTTCGGCGCAACCATGCCGACGGTGATGTTCTCGGCCGGCGTGATCAGGTCGAAGTGGATGTTGAGGCCGTGTCCGAAGAAGATGGCGTCGCCATCTTTCAGGTTGGGCTCGATGTCCTCGGTGAAGATCTTCGCCTGCGAGGTGTCCGGGGCGAGGATCATGATGACGTCGGCCCAGGCAGCGGCCTCGGCGGCGGTCATGACCTTCAGGCCCTGCTCGGCGGCCTTGTCGCGCGACTTGCTGCCCTCGCGCAGGCCGATCGCGACGTCGACGCCGGAGTCACGCAGCGACAGCGAATGTGCGTGTCCCTGGCTGCCGTAGCCGATCACCGCGACCTTGCGGCCCTGAATGATCGACAGATCGGCGTCGTCGTCGTAGAACAGTTCGATCGCCACAGTTGGATTCCCTTCGATTTCTTCTCGTGTGATTCGTTCGTGTCAGCGGTTGGCCGACATGCTCTTGGGTCCCCGACCCAATGTGACCGCGCCCGACTGCGCGATCTCCCGGATGCCATACGGATCGAGCATCCGCAGCAGCGCCTCGAGCTTCTCACTCGTGCCGGTGGCCTCGATGGTCAGTGATTCCGGCGAGACGTCGATCACCTTCGCGCGGAACAGGTTCACCACCTCGATCACTTCTGATCGCACCGCCGAGTCCGAGCGCACCTTGATCATCATCAGTTCTCGGGACACCGAACTCTCCGGGTCCTGTTCGACGATCTTGATGACGTTGATCAACTTGTTGAGCTGCTTGGTGACCTGCTCGAGCGGGAAGTCGTCGACGGTGACCATGATGGTCATCCGTGAGATCCCCTTCAGCTCGGTCGGTCCCACGGCGAGCGACTCGATGTTGAAGCCGCGCCGCGAGAACAGGCCCGAGACACGGGCGAGCACGCCGGGCCGGTCCTCGACCAGAACGCTGAGGGTATGGGTGGTGCTCACTGCTCGTCCTTCTTGTCTGCGGAACCGGCCAGCACCGCGGCATCCGTGCGGCCCATGGCCTCATGGATCTCCGGTGTGTCGACCGAGGCGGATTCGTCATCATCGAAGAGCGGACGGATGTCGCGCGCCGCCATGATCTCGTCGTTGCCGGTACCCGCGGCGACCATCGGCCACACCTGCGCGTCGGCACCGACGATGAAGTCGATGACGACCGGCCGGTCGTTGATCTCGCGGGCCTTGGCGATCACCTCGTCGACGTCGGCTTCGTTCTCCACCCGGAATGCCGCACAGCCCAACGCCTCTGCGAGCTTCACGAAGTCCGGGATGCGACGTGAGTGCGTCGCCAGGTCGGTGTTGGAGTAGCGCTCCTCGTAGAACAGCGTCTGCCATTGGCGAACCATGCCCAGATTGCCGTTGTTGATCAGGGCGACCTTGATCGGAATGCCCTCGATCGCGCAGGTGGCCAACTCCTGGTTGGTCATCTGGAAGCAGCCGTCACCGTCGATGGCCCACACCTCGGTGTCCGGCGCGGCGGCCTTGGCGCCCATCGCGGCCGGGACGGCGTAGCCCATGGTGCCCAGACCGCCCGAGTTGAGCCAGGTCCGTGGCTTCTCATAGGAGATGAACTGCGCGGCCCACATCTGGTGCTGCCCGACGCCTGCGCAGTACACCGCGTCGGGCCCGGCGGCCTTGCCGATGGCCGAGATGACGAACTCCGGCGACATCGAGCCGTCGGCCTGACGGTCGTAGCTCAGTGGATACGTGCGCCGGATGCCGTCGAGGTACCGCCACCACGTCGACAGGTCCGGCGCCTCGGTGGTGGTCGCGCGCTCGTTGCGGATCGTCTCGAGGAGGTCGCCGATGACCGCCTTGCAATCGCCGACGATCGGCACATCCACATGCCGGTTCTTACCGATCTCGGCCGGATCGATGTCGGCGTGGATCACCTTCGCGTCGGGCGCGAACGACGACAGCTGACCGGTCACCCGATCATCGAAGCGGGCGCCGAGGGTGATGAGCAGATCGCTGCGCTGCAGCGCCGCGACCGCGGCGACGGTGCCGTGCATACCCGGCATACCCAGGTGCTGGGAGTGGCTGTCGGGGAATGCACCGCGCGCCATCAACGTGGTGACCACCGGGATACCGGTCAGCTCGGCCAGCTCACGCAGTTCCTCGGACGCGTTGGCCTTGATGACACCGCCACCGACGTAGAGCACCGGCGCCTTGGCCGACTGGATCAGCCGTGCCGCCTCGCGGACCTGCTTGCCGTGCGGCTTGGTCACCGGACGGTAGCCGGGCAGGTCGATCTGTGGCGGCCACGAGAAGGTGGTCTGACTCTGCAGGATGTCCTTGGGGATGTCGACGAGCACTGCACCCGGGCGTCCACTCTCGGCGATGTGGAACGCCTCGGCGATCACGCGCGGGATGTCGGCGGGGTTGTTCACCAGGAAGTTGTGCTTGGTGATCGGCATGGTGATGCCGGAGATGTCGGCCTCCTGGAAACCGTCGGTTCCGATGAGCGCGCGACCCACCTGACCGGTGATCGCGACCACCGGGACCGAGTCCATCTGCGCGTCGGCCAGCGGGGTGACCAGGTTGGTCGCGCCGGGGCCCGACGTGGCCATCATGACGCCGGCACGTCCGGCGACCTGGGCGTAACCAGTGGCCGCGTGACCCGCGCCCTGCTCGTGGCGCACCAGGACGTGACGCACCTTCGCTGAGTCGAGCAGCGGGTCGTAGACGGGCAGAACGGCTCCGCCCGGGATGCCGAAGACGATCTCGACGCCGAGTTCCTCGAGCGAACGAACCACCGATTGCGCCCCGCTGACGCGTTCGGGAGCAACCGTGTGCTGACCTACCGCGCGCAGATTCCCGCCCGCTGGTGACTGTTGACGCGGCGCCGCTTCGCGCGCGGTTCCCCGCGCGTCGTCGGTACGTGCTGTTGGTGCGCTCACTGCACGATCCTTTTGCTCTGGTGTTCGTTCAATTGACAAGAAAAAACCCCCGACAGCTGAGCTGTTCGAGGGTGGCGCGTCGATGCTGGAGGTCTACGAAGTGACCCGTCAGGCGACGACGCGCCGGCCGAGTACTACGAGAATCTGATGCTGCATCACGCCTTCACGGTAGGACCGGCGCATGTCAAGAGTCAAACCGCGCCCATCGGCATCCCACATCGTGGGAACATACTGGTGAATCAACGGGATGCGTGAAGTGAGACAATGGTCGGGTGTCAACTCCATCGCCCGCCTCTCATGATGCACCCGCCGTCGAACTGCCGCAGACGTTCCGGATTCAACGTCTCGCCTACTTCGCGGTGCCGATGATGTTCGTGGTCACGGTGATCCTCGCCGGTGCGTCGCTGGTCTGGCTGGGCTGGACCCTCATCCTGCCCGTACTGCTGGGCTGGTGGATCGTCCGGATCCGGACCGTCGTGACCGAAGACGGCCTGCGGGCCGTGCACACCTTCTCCACCCGTGAGATCCCATGGAGCGAGATCGACGGCCTGCAGTTCCCCCGGTGGAGTTCGGTGCGGGCGGTACTGGCCAACGGCACGCGGGTCCGCCTGCCCGCCTTCACCTTCGCCGACCTGCCCCGGCTCTCGGCGGCCAGCCGCGGTCGCATTCCCGATCCGTACGCCGCGGCAGCTGCCGACGACGAGAACTGACCCAACGAAATCATTTTGTTCGCGCTCGTCGCCGCGGAGTAGCCTCGTCAATCGTGTACGGCCCCATGCGGTGGCGTTCACGAGTTCGCCCGAGTCCAGGCGGACATGTCGACACAAGGAAACAGCGATGCCAGCTCTGAGGTCCCGAACCACCACCGTCGGCCGCGAGGCCGCAGGAGCCCGGTCCCTGTGGCGGGCCACAGGTATGACCGACGATGACTTCGGCAAGCCGATCGTCGCGATCGCCAACTCCTACACCCAGTTCGTACCCGGCCACGTGCATCTCAAGGACGTCGGCGAGATCGTCGCCGACGCGGTGCGCGCGGCGGGCGGGGTGCCGCGTGAGTTCCACACGATCGCCGTCGACGACGGAATCGCGATGGGGCACGGCGGAATGCTCTACTCCCTGCCGAGTCGCGAGATCATCGCCGACTCCGTCGAGTACATGGTCAACGCCCACACCGCCGATGCACTGGTGTGTATCTCCAACTGCGACAAGATCACTCCTGGCATGCTCAACGCCGCGATGCGGTTGAACATCCCGACGGTGTTCGTGTCGGGTGGACCGATGGAGGCTGGCAAGGCCGTGGTGGTCGGCGAAGTCGCCCACCCGTCGTCGGATCTCATCACCACGATCTCGGCGTCGGCGAACAGCGCCGTCGATGAGCAGGGTTTGTCCGAGGTCGAGCGATCGGCGTGCCCCACCTGCGGATCGTGCTCGGGCATGTTCACCGCCAACTCGATGAACTGTCTCACCGAGGCCCTCGGCCTGGCCTTGCCCGGCAACGGATCCACGCTGGCCACCCATGAGGCCCGCCGCGCGCTGTTCGAACGTGCCGGCACCGTGATCGTCGAAGCGGCCCTGCGCTGGTACCGCGACGACGACAGTTCGGTGCTGCCCCGTAACATCGCCACCCCCACCGCATTTCGCAATGCGATGGCGCTCGATGTCGCGATGGGCGGCTCCACCAACACGGTCCTGCACATCCTTGCCGCCGCGCAGGAGGGCGAGGTCACCGACTTCGACCTCTCCACCATCGACGAGATCAGTCGCAACGTGCCGTGCCTGTCGAAGGTCTCACCGAACTCCGACTACCACATGGAGGACGTGCATCGCGCCGGTGGAATCCCCGCGATCCTGGGCGAACTGCGCCGGGCCGGTCTGCTCGACGACACCGCCGCAACCGTGCACAGCCCGACGATCGGGCAGTTCCTCGATGACTGGGACATCCGCGGCGGCACGGCGATCGACGCGGCCGTCGAGCTGTTCCACGCGGCGCCCGGCGGTGTGCGTACCACCACCCCGTTCTCCACGGCGAACCGGTGGACGTCGTTGGACACCGATGCGGCCGGCGGCTGTATCCGCGATCTCGAGCACGCTTACACCGTCGAGGGCGGTCTGTGTGTGCTGCGCGGCAATCTGGCGCCCGACGGCGCGGTGCTCAAGACTGCGGGCATCGACGAGGAACTCTGGCATTTCCAGGGGCCCGCGCGCGTCGTGGAGAGTCAAGAGGACGCCGTGCAGGTGATCCTGTCGAAGACCATCCAGGCCGGCGAGGTGCTCGTGGTGCGGTACGAAGGGCCCGCCGGTGGACCCGGTATGCAGGAGATGCTGCACCCCACCGCCTTCATGAAGGGCACCGGCATGGGTCGTAAGTGCGCGTTGATCACCGACGGCCGGTTCTCCGGCGGGTCGTCGGGGCTCTCGGTCGGACACATGTCGCCCGAGGCGGCATCGGGTGGCGCGATCGGGCTCGTCGAGGATGGGGACCCGATCCTGATCGACGTCCGGACCCGGCGCCTCGAGGTGCTCGTCGACAACGACGTGCTCGCCGAGCGCCGCGCGAAGATGGAGGCGTCCGAGCGACCGTGGCAGCCCAAGGACCGACAGCGACCGGTCACCACCGCACTGCGTGCCTACGCGAAGCTGGCCACCTCGGCCGATCGGGGCGCGGTGCGCGTCGTCGACTGACCGACCGGCAGCGGGCGCTCAGCCGGTGGGATTGCCGGGTGACTCGAACGGGTTGGTCCCGTTGAACAGCAGCCACACGGCGACCGCGGCGCCCACGCCGACCACCAGCAGCGCCAGCGACCCCCACGCGGGTCGGCGCGCCCAACCGCGTGGTGCATCGACGGAGATCCGGCCGGGACCGGTCAGGATGATGACCGCCGCGCACACCGCCAGTAGCAGTTCGTATTCGATCCCGGCTCCCCCGCCACCGGAGGCGAAGAACCATACGCCACCGGCCAGAGTGGCCTTGTATGCCGCGGCCACGAGCATCACACCGAGCACCGCCGACGCCGCCAGCGGGGTGAACAGCCCGACCACCAGCATCA
Organism: Gordonia aquimaris; assembly: GCF_026262595.1. Taxonomy (NCBI): domain Bacteria; kingdom Bacillati; phylum Actinomycetota; class Actinomycetes; order Mycobacteriales; family Gordoniaceae; genus Gordonia; species Gordonia aquimaris. Next base: position 29,890 of record NZ_JAPKFM010000010.1, read on the forward strand.
ACCCACCGAGGGTCTCCGAGAGCGCGCCGACGACGGCAAGGGGCCGCGCGGCGTCGTCCTGAAAGCCGATCGCCGGATTGGGCGCGTTGACCAGCATGTCCTGAAAGCCCGACAGTCGCGGGCCGTTCCACCACCCGAACAGTTTCTGCGCTCCGTGTGCCATCGCGATGAGTCCCACCGCGACCCGAAGCAGCAGCAGGCCGAGGTCGATGGTGCCCCGTCGAGCGCGCCGCTCAGAGTCGGCGAGATCCTCTTCCACCGACCGCAGACGTTCATCACCGGTCGGGTAGCTGTCGCCGACGGGGTACGGCTCCGCGATCGGCGAGGTCTCCGGCGTCGGATACGGATCGGCTCGGTCGTCGCCGGCCGGCTCGGCCGCATACGCGGTGGTCCGCGGTGCCGCGGACGCACCGAAGGCGGTGGTGGGCGCGCCTGCGTCGCCGAGGGTCGGGGCCTGCGCGACGATCGGGGTGGTCGGATCCTCTGCGGCCGGCGGCCGGGGATCCACCGCCCCCGCCGGTCGACGGTCGATGGCCTCAGTGGCCGGGGTCGGATCGGCCGGGGTCGGATCGGCCGGGGTCGGATCGGCCGGGGTCGGGTCTGCCGACTCCGGGTCGGCCGGGGCGGGATTTGTCGGCGTCGACACAGATCGGGTCTGTACCTCGTCAGGTGCGATGTCATCGAGATCATCGACCCGCTTGCGGCCCGCCGCAGCGTGTCGGTCATAGAAGGTGTCGCGATCCTCGGTGGGAACCGGCCGGCGGCGCCCGGATGCGGCCGTCCCGAGATCGATCTCGCCCGTTGGTTCGTCGTACGGACTGGAGCCGCCGCCTGCGGCTGGGTCACGTTCGCTCACGGTTCCGACTGTAGGCGCCAACACCGTTGGACGCCTCGAGCAGCGCGCGGTGAGTCGGAAACGATCGCCTACGCTGGACGCCATGCGTATGGGGTGGCCGAGGTCAGAACACGACCGCGAGCGGTCGACCGCATCGGCCCGCACCCGCCCCGGTCGCCTGATCACTCTGGTGGTGCTCGGTGTGCTGATGCTGGCGGCGAGTGGATGTGCCGATTTCACCGAGCAGGATCGCGCGAAGGACGCCGGTGCGTTCAGCGCCAACAACGAGTCACCGGCGCAGCAGCAACAGCCCCGTCCCTCCCCCACCGAACCACCGGTACCACCGCCCCCCGGTCCGTGTGTGGACCCGGACCCGGCGGTGATCGCCACCTGCCTGCAGTCCACCGCAGCGGTGATGCCCGGCGACGATCAGGGTGAGGTCACCGTGGTGGCCGAACGCACCACCGGAAAGATCATCACCACCAAACGCTATGGACCGCAGCGTGTTCTGGCCACAGCGCCGGTCGACGCATCCGGCGACGGCGGACTGATCGACTTCGCCTTCTCCCCCACGTACGACCAGGACCGGTTGATCTACGCATTGATCACCACCGCGTCGGACAATCGGGTGGTGCGCCTGGCACCGGGCGACGTGCCCAAACCGATCCTGGTGGGTATTCCCAAGGGTGCCAGCGGGAACATGGGCGCGATGTTCTTCAGGTCCCCGACGGAGCTGGTGGTCGCGACCGGCGACGCCGGCAACCCGGCCGCCGCCAATGATCCCTCGTCATTGGCGGGCAAGATCCTGTCGGTGACGTCGCTGAGTTCGGGCGCGAACCCGCGCCCGCGAATCCTGGCCTCGGGTTTCGGTTCGAATGTGTCCCTGTGTCCGAGCGCCACCACCGGCTCGCTCTATGTCGCCGACCAGACCGCGACCGAGGATCGCATCCAGGTCCTGGAGCCATCGGGCCCGAAGGTGTTGTGGACGTGGCCCGACCGCCCGCAGATCGCCGGCTGCGCGGTCACCTCCGGTGCCATCTTCGTCTCGACGACTCGCACCCAGCACATCGAGGCCCTCACCGAACCGACTCGGGAGAAGCCGGCGATCACCCCACCCGCAGTGGTGTTGGAGAAGCGCTACGGCGCGTTGGGTCGGATGGTGGCGCTCGAGAACGGTGTGATCCAGTTCGCCACGGTGAACCGCACCTCGGGTGAGCCGGTCAGCACCGACGACCGCGTGGTCCGCTGGCTGCCGCCGTCGTCGACCGAGGACCGGACCTGACCGGGTAGCCTCGCCGGCAGATTGCACCCCGTTGCCGGAGGTAGTCTGCCCGGAGCGGGCCCGATCAGGAGCAGGCGGCCAGGACGAGTTCCTTGACCCGAGCCGGGTCGGCCTGACCGCGGGTGGCCTTCATCACGTCGCCGACGATCTTGCCGGCCGCAGCGACCTTGCCCCCGCGGATCTTGTCGGCGATGTCGGGGTTGTTGGCCAGGGCATCATCGACCGCCTTCTGCAGAGCCGAATCGTCGCGCACCACCTCGAGGCCGCGATCGGCCACCACCTGATCCGGCTCGCCCTCGCCGTCGAGCACCCCCACCGCTACCTGCTGAGCGAGTTTGGTGGTGAGCTTGCCCTCGTCGACGAGGCCGATGATCCGCGCCACCTGCGCCGGAGTGATCGGCAGGTCGGCGAGTTCGGTACCGCGGGTGTTGGCCTGTTGCGCCAGGAACGACACCCACCACCCGCGGGCGGCTTCCACGCCGGCGCCGGCGTCGACGGTCGCGATCACCAGGTCGATCGCGCCGACGTTGACGAGGTCACGCATCACCTCGTCGGAGACACCCCATTCGTCCTGGATACGGGCGCGGCGCACCCACGGCATCTCCGGCAACGTCGTACCCAGCTCGGTGATCCACGACGGGTCCGGAGCGACCGGTGGCAGGTCGGGCTCGGGGAAGTAGCGGTAGTCCTCGGCGGTCTCCTTGCGACGTCCCGCCGACGTCGTGCCGTCGGCCTCATGGAAGTGCCGGGTCTCCTGCACGACCTCGCCCCCGGCGAGCAGCAGCGCGGCCTGCCGCTGCATCTCGTAACGCACCGCCACCTCGACACTCTTGAGCGAGTTGACGTTCTTGGTCTCGGTGCGGGTGCCGAACTCGGTTGCGTCCTTGCGCATCAACGAGACGTTGGCGTCGCAGCGCAGCGAGCCCTGATCCATCCGGACATCGGAGACGTCGAGGGCCTTGAGCAGATCTCGCAGAGCCGACACGTAAGCACGGGCGATCTCCGGTGCACGCTCACCGGCGCCGACGATGGGCTTGGTCACGATCTCCACCAGCGGAACGCCGGCCCGGTTGTAGTCGAGCAGTGAATGACTCGCTCCATGGATGCGGCCGGAACCACCGATGTGCAAGGACTTGCCGGTGTCCTCCTCCATGTGCGCACGCTCGATCTCCACCCGCCACGGGGTGCCGTCTCCCAGCAGCACCTCCAGGTGGCCGTCGTAGGCGATCGGTTCGTCGTATTGGGAGATCTGATAGTTCTTCGGCTGATCGGGGTAGAAGTAGTTCTTGCGGGCGAACACGCTCGACGGCCGGATACTGCAGTTGAGCGCCAGCCCGATCCGGATCGCCGACTCGATGGCCTTGACGTTCGCGACGGGCAGCGACCCCGGCAGGCCGATGCACACCGGACACACCTGGGTGTTCGGGTCGGCACCGAACGCGGTCGGGCAGCCGCAGAACATCTTGGTCGCGGTGCCCAGTTCGACGTGCACCTCGAGGCCGAGGACGGGGTCGAACTCTGCGATGACCTGGTCGTAGTCGAGCAGTTCGGTGGCAGCGGCAGTCATGGATGCCATCTTATTGCTCCCGTGATCCGTCGGCCCCCCGGGTCGTCGGACGCAAGCGATGCGAACCCGGGTGGAGATCAGGGTCATCCCCGATGCGACCGGGACGAGCAATCCGTAGCGTCGATGTCAGACGAAAGGAACAACCATGACCACCACGACTCCGGCTCCCACCCGACTGATGCGTTCACGCGACGACGCCTGGCTCGGCGGAGTGTGCGGCGGTATCGCCAAGCGCTTCGGTTGGGATGTCACCGTGATCCGGGTGCTCTTCGTGGCGTCGATCCTGCTGCCCGGCCCGCAGGTGTTGTTGTACCTGGTGCTGTGGCTGATCATCCCGCGCGAACCGGCGCAACCGGCGCAACCGTCGACACCGCCGGTCTACCCGGCGACGCCACCCGCAACCCGCTGACCCGTCGGGTCAACCGAAGATGACCCGGATCTCCTGGTACTGATCGGCGGGCACCGACTTCTGATTGGCCAGCGCATCGGAGAAATCGACGCGCACGATGTCGGTGCCGTTGAGCGCCACCATCTTGCCCCACCCCTTGTCGGCGCAGAGGTCGGTGATCGCCATACCGAGTCGGGTCGCGAGGACCCGGTCGAATGCCGTGGGGACACCGCCCCGCTGGATGTGACCCAACACCGTGGCGCGCGTCTCGATACCGGTACGTTCCTCGATGAGCGGGGCGAGCACCTCGGCGATACCGCCGAGGCGCGGACGGTTGAAGCCGTCGAGCCCCTTCACCGAATAGGCCTCATCCATGTCCGGGAACTTGAATCCCTCGGCGACGACCACCATCGGGGCACGACCACGGTTCTTGACGTGGGTGACCCAGGCGCAGATCTGATCGAGGCTCTCGGGCTGCTCAGGGATGAGGATCGCGTGCGCGCCGCCGGCGATGCCGGAGTAGAGGGCGATCCAACCGGCGTGCCGTCCCATCACCTCGAGGACCATGCACCGCTTGTGCGAGTTGCCGGTGGTGCGCAGGCGATCGATGGCCTCGGTGGCGATCTCCACCGCGGTGTTGAATCCGAACGTGTAGTCGGTGGCGTCGAGATCGTTGTCGATGGTCTTGGGAACGCCGACGATGTTGATGCCGTCCTCGTACAGCCGTCGCGATGCCGACGCGGTGCCCTCTCCACCGATGGCGATGACACCGTCGATGCCGAGGTTCTTCATCACCTTCTTGATGTTCTCCGCGCCGCCGTCGGGTTCCTGATACGGCCCGAACCGGCTGGTACCCAAGATTGTTCCACCCTCGTGGGACAATCCGCGAACCGTGGAGCGATCGAGTTCCATGATGTCGCCGTACACCAGCCCGTACCAGCCGTCCTTGAAGCCGACGAACTCGTGTCCATAGACGGTTTCGCCCTTGAGTACTGCGCCGCGGATCACCGCGTTCAGTCCCGGGCAGTCACCGCCGCTGGTGAGAATGCCGAACCTCTTGGCCATCGCCCTGAGACCTTCCTGTCGACCCTGCAGACACCTACCCCTGCCAATCTAGTGGTCCGGGCGGGCCTGCGCCGGGTGTCGCGTCCGCGTCGTGAGGTCGAAGAGTGAACTTCCGGTGTCCTCACTTCAGCCCGTTCTCGTAGGCGAACACCACCGCCTGGGCGCGATCGCGCAGACCGAGTTTGTTCAGCACACTGCTCACGTGGGTCTTGACGGTCTGTTCGGAGACGTAGAGCCGGCCGGCGATCTCTCCGTTGGACCGTCCGTCGGAGACGAGGTCGAGCACCTCCCGTTCCCGCGGGGTGAGTTGGTCGGCCGCGCGGCTGCGCGGTGTGCGCGATCTGCGTGCGGTCACCTCTTCGATGAGCCGCCGGGTGACCGACGGAGCCAACAGCGCCTCGCCATCGGCGACGACCCGCACAGCACGGACGAGTTCATCGGCGGGTGCGTCCTTGAGCATGAAGCCCGACGCACCGATGCGCAGGGCCTCGTAGACATAATCGTCGATGTCGAAGGTCGTCAGCATCAGTACCCGGGTGGCGCCCTCGCGTCCGGCCGACGCGCGGAGGATCTCCTCGGCCGCGCGCAGGCCGTCCTTGCGGGGCATGCGCACGTCCATCAACACCACGTCCGGCCGGACCCGGGCGCACAGCTCGACGGCGGCGACACCGTCTGCGGCGTCGCCGAGGACGGAGATGTCCGGTTGCGCCCCAAGCAGCGCGGAGAATCCTTGGCGCACCATTGCCTGATCGTCGACAACCACCACCGTGACAGCCACGCGGATAAGCCTATTCGCTCGCACCCACCGCCGACCCGACGGCAGCCACCATGTTTCCGGGGTGGTCCGGGATCAACGCACGTACCGCGAACCCGCCGTCGGCGGTGGGCTCGGCGGTGAGTGCGCCGCCCACCGCCGCGGCACGCTCGACCATGCCCACGATGCCGGTGCCCGCACCCGGCAGACGCACGGGTTCGGCGGTCGGTGCGGTGTTGCGCACACACACCTCGATGACCCCCACCTGCGCCGAGAGTATCGAGATCTGCACTGTCGAACCCGGCGCATGTCGGGTCGCATTGGCCAGGCTCTCCTGCACTATCCGATAGATGACCAGACCCGCTGCTGCGCTGATCTTCTCGTGGGCGACGGTGTCGACAAGATCCACTGTCGCGCCGGTCAGCCGGGTGTGGTCGACGAGCGAACCGAGATCGTCGAGATCCGGATTGGGTGCGGCAGTCGACTCCCCGTCGGTACGGAGCACGCCGAGCATCTGGCGCACCTCGTCGAGCGATGCGCGAGCTGACACAGCGATCGCCTCGAACTCCGCCGCCGCCTCGTCGCTGACGTCGACCAGCCGGTAACGAGCCGTCTGCGCCATCACCACGACCACCGACATTCGATGGGCCACAACGTCATGCAGATCACGAGCAATTCGGGTCCGCTCCTGCAGGATCGCCTTCTGGGATTCGACCACCTGCTTCTGCTCGGTGCTGACAGCGAGTTGGCGGCGCGACCTGGCCAGCACCCGGATCAGCGCGACGACGACCGCACCGAAAGTCAGCCCGAACACCCAGCCACCGCGGGCGTCGGCGGGGGCCGCCAGCACGAAGACGATGCAGGTACTGACCCATACCACCGGAATCCAACGCAACGTGCACCGCAGATACGCGGCGAAGGTCAACACCAGCAACGAGATGATGTGGACGACCTGAACCGACCACGGCCAGCCGTTGACCGTCGGGATCAGCAGCCCGATCAGCTGAGCCGACACCACGGACACGGCCCACCCTGCCACCGGCGCGCAGTAGACCAGCGCCACCGGTAGCGCGGCGAAGGCCGCGACAACCGGCTGCGCATACGCCGGTACCGAATGCGTCAATGACAAGGTGGGCCACGACACCGAGAACAATACCGCCGCAACAAACAGAAAGAACCAGTTCATCGGGGACCGCACGTAGCGTTGCACGGCCGGGTCGCGGGCAGCCGGATGTTCGGCCACCTCCCGCAGCGCCACCGTCGCCGCCCGGCCCGTCAGCCTTCGCACTGTTCGAAACATCTCCATCACCTCGTCCACTCACCGTAGGGCGCGCGGGACCGCACGTCCTCATACTTTCGGGGGATTCCACGCTCACTCGCCGGGATGAGGAACCGCATCACGTGACGATCTCGCGATGGTCGGGGTGATCACCGATTCGGCCGATGTGGGGCGGCGAGGCCGATTCCTAGCGTCGAGCACATGAAACGACAGCATCGGCGGCCGAGCCGACCAAGCCAACGACTGATCGCCGGTTTGCTCTCGGCGGCAATAGTTCTCGGAGTCGGCTACGGTCCGGCGTCGGCCCACCCGAGCACTGTGCACGCCGCGCGGGAACCGACCGCGAGCGCCCCCGCGCCGGAGGACCTGACGAGCACCGCCGGCCGGATCGTGTGGCATCTGACGAGCGGTCGGCAGTATCGCGCGGCCGCCGAGACACCGTCGGGCTTCGTCGCCATGTTCGGGTATCGCCCACAGATGCAGGCGGGCTATCCGGTGGACCCCGCTGGTGGGTGTTCGTCCCCGATCGCGCTGCCACAGCGCTTCGAAGTGCTCTGCCGCTCCCACGACTTCGGTTACGACGTGCTGAGATTCGCTGACCGAACCGGTCATCGCCTCGGCGGCTGGGCGCGCTTGCGACTGGACCGGATGTTGGTCCAGCGGATGCATACGGCGTGCACGTCTCCGCTGTGTCAGGCCGCCGCGACCGCCGCCGATCTCGGGCTGCGGCTGAACACCTGGCGGCAGTTCGACGGCCCGCCGGCACCGACCGAATCAACCGCTGCGATCGTCACCTCCGGCGTCGGCCGCGGCTGGGCGGCCCTGCACGAGCGCGGTGCGCGGTGACCGCGCCCGGGGCTCGCGGGCCGCACCCGGTGGTCTCGGTGGCGGCGGGCCTCGCAGCGATCGCAGCGCTGTGGCCATCCGGACTGCCCCGACCAGCGGCGGTGTCGGCTGCACTCACGGCCGGGTGCGTCGCCGTCGTCACCGTGTGCGCGCTGCTGGCAACCCGCAGATCGCCGGCCCGGCCTGCCCCGACGGCGGCAACCGCGGCCGCGTCCCTCGGCGCGACCAGTTGCGCGGCGCTTCTCAGCATGTCCTGGCAGAACGGATTACGCGGCGCTCTCGGTATGCCCGCCGTTGGCCTCGGCTGGGCAGCCGCGTCGGTCGCGGCAGGCCTGCTCGCCTTCGTGATGATCGTGTGGTTGCCGCGCACCACAACGTTATTACTCGCAATGGTCGCCGCTCTCGCCACAGGCATGCTGCCCGCGGCCACGGCCGATGAACCGGCGGACCGCCGACCCGACGTGCCCGCCGACGTCTTCTACGCCGACGCCGACGGCGCATCGGTGACTCATGGCAGCGACGAGCTGGTGGCCCGGTGGGTGCGGGCCGGCGGACTGGACCGGCGGGCCGTGGTGATCGCGGTGCCAACGGGTTCCGGATGGGTCGACGAGGCCACGGTCCACGGCTACCGCGAGCGATTCGCCGGCGACGTCGCGGTGCTGGCGATGCAGTATTCGGCTCGCCCGTCGTGGCAGACCTTCGTCGCCGATCGGGCAGCGGCCGGACAAACCACGATCACACTGCTGCGGGCCGTCCTCCACCGGACCGGCACACGTCCGCCGCCGCAACGACCGCAGATCCACATCTACGGACAGAGCCTCGGCGCGGTGGGTGCCGAGGCGGCCCGTTCATGGGCCGACCGCACTCATCCCGGCGACCTCGCCGAGACCGTCCTCGTGGGCGTGCCAGGGGATTCGGTGGCCCGACGTCCCGGGATCGGGAGTCGCCGCATCATCGTGGCCAACCGCACCGACCCGATTCCGCGATGGTCAGTGTCGTTGCTGTGGCGGCCATCCCGGCCACCACACGACACCCGGGCCGTCGGACGTGATGCGCCACAACCACCCTGGCTGCCGCTCATCGGGTTCCTTCAGACCTCGGCCGACCTGCTCGGAGCGCTCGACGGAGCCCCCGGCGTCGGGCACCGCTACGGTCTCGAACAGGGCACCGGGAGTCTGTCCTCGTGATGTGCTACTCGATCGGCCCGCGCGCCGCCTCGTAGGCGGCGCCCACCCGATACAGCCGGTCGTCGGCCAGCGCGGGGGCCATGATCTGCAGGCCGACGGGCATGCCGTCGTCGGCCGACAGACCCGACGGCACCGACATCGCGCCCACTCCGGCCAGGTTCACCGGCAGGGTGCACAGATCGAACAGATACATCGCAAGTGGGTCGTCGACCTTCTCCCCCAACGCGAACGCCGTGGTCGGGGTGGTCGGCGAAACCAGGACGTCGACCTTCTCGTAGGCTGCAGCGAAGTCGCGCGCGATCAGGGTCCGCACCTTCTGGGCCTGACCGTAATAGGCGTCGTAATAGCCCGACGACAGCGCGTAGGTGCCGATCATGATGCGCCGCTTGACTTCTGGACCGAAGCCGGCGTCGCGGGTCATCGCCATCACCTCTTCGGCGCTGTGTGTGCCGTCATCGCCGACGCGCAGCCCGTACCGCATCGCATCGAAACGAGCGAGGTTCGATGACACCTCAGACGGCAGGATCAGATAGTAGGCGCCGAGGGCATAGCTGAAATGCGGGCACGACACCTCGACCACCTCGGCGCCGCGGTCGGTGAGCACTTGCAGCGCTGCCCGGAACGACTCCAGGACACCGGACTGATAGCCCTCACCCTGCAGTTCGGTGACCACGCCGATGCGCACACCGGTCAGATCCTGCTCGGCACCGAACCGCGCGGCCGCCACCACGTCGGGGACGGGCGCGTCGATCGACGTGGAATCGCGCGGGTCATGGCCGGCGATCACCTCGTGCAACAGCGCGGTGTCGAGGACCGTCCGGCCGCATGGACCACCTTGATCCAGCGACGATGCACAAGCCACCAGGCCGTAACGGGACACGGTGCCGTAGGTGGGTTTGACGCCCACCGTGGCGGTGACCGCCGCCGGCTGCCGGATGGAGCCGCCGGTGTCGGTGCCGATGGCCAGCGGCGCCTGATACGACGCGAGTGCGGCCGCGCTGCCGCCGCCGGATCCACCGGGGATCTTGTCGGTGTCCCATGGATTGCGGGTGACCTGATAGGCCGAGTTCTCCGTGGAGCTACCCATGGCGAACTCGTCCATGTTCGTCTTGCCGAGAATTGGGATGCCGGCCGCCCGGAGCCGCTCGGTCACCGTGGCGTCATACGGCGGCACCCAGCCTTCGAGGATCTTTGAACCGCAGGTCGTCGGCGCATCGGTGGTGGTGAACACATCCTTCAGCGCGATCGGGACACCGGCGAGTGGCGAAGGCGCCTCGCCACCGGCGATGGCGTCGTCGGCGGCCTTGGCGGCGACCAACGCCTCAGCGCTGCTGATGTGCAGGAAGGCGCCCAGGTCGGTGTCGACCTCGGCGATGCGGTCGAGATGGGCCTGGGTGACCTCCACCGACGACAGCTCACGCGCCGAGATCTTGGCGGCGAGGTCGGCGGCCGAGAGCCCGGTGATCTCGCCGGCGGTGCGGGCTGATGTCACTGTTCCTCCCCGAGGATCTGCGGGACGGCGAACCGGTCCTGTTCCACACGCGGCGCACCGGAGAGCGCCTGATCGGTGGTCAGGCCGGGGACCACCACGTCGGGGCGCAACACGTTGGCCAGCTCGGCCGGGTGTGCGGTGCCGGGCACATCGTCGGCCGCGACCTCGGACACCTGCGCCACATGAGCCAGGATCGAGTCGAGTTGCTGGGCGTACTGATCGAGTTCCTCATCGGTCAGCGCAAGCCGGGACAGCCGAGCCAGGTGCGCGACCTCCTCCCGGGAGATGGCCGACTCCGATCCGCTGGACATGCCAGGTCCTTTCTCGCCGAGTGCTCAGGTGTGCCCCACCAGCCTATGGGAGTCCATTGCGCGCGCGTGACGCGGTGCTCAGTGCAGCCACCGAGCCAATCGAACGGTGATCCACGGCAACACGACATACACCATGATCGGCGTGTTGATCAGCGTGGCGATGAGCGTGGTGAGCACCAGCGGGAGCCCGTCGATTCGGCTGACCACCACCACATTGATGAGCAACGACATCGGGAAGAATCCGAGCCAGATCGTGATCGCCTGTTTCCACCGCGGCGGCGCCGCCCCGGCGACCCGGACGGCGTGGGTCAAGTGCTGCTGCGGCTCGAACCAGCCTTCGATGCCCGACAAGCGGTGCGTCGCATACTCCACCGCGACGCCCTCACCTCGCGACAGCCAGGCCTTGCGCACTGGTGAGGACACCCAGTCGTCCATGGTCTTCTCGTCGGCAAACCGATAGACCACGTAGTACTCGTCATCGATTCGGGAGTTGCGCAGCCAGCCACCACCGAGGAATCCCGGAAACGTTCGCGCCAACGCGATGCCCGCATCGGTCCAACTCACGAAGTCGTGCTCACGCCCCGGCTCGATCCGGCGGGCGACTGATGCGGTGACCTGGGTCGAGATCTGGGGCTGATCTGCTGCGGCGCCTGTGTCGTCGGTTGCCATGACATCATCGTGACCCCCGACCATCACCGGCGCAGTACTCGCGCACCCGCGCGGCGGCGCGGTGGGCCTGCGCCCACGGCACCTGCGCAGACCGGCCGCGGCCCCCTCTCGTCACACGGTGGTCACACCTCGGTGCAACAATGAGCCGCGTGTCGTACCTGCTGCGCGTGTACCTCGAGGACCGCCCGGGCAGTCTCGGGCTGCTCGCCGTCCAGCTCGGTTCGGTGGGCGCCGACATCCTGTCGCTGGAAGTGGTCGAACGCGGCGAGGGCTATGCCGTCGACGATCTGGTCGTCGACATCGCGCCCGGTTCGCTACCGGACGGTCTGATCACGGCGGCCGAAAAGCTCAAGGGGGTGCGCGTCGACTCGATCCGACCGTATGCGGGGGTTCTCGACACCCACCGCGAACTGGAGCTCGTCGATCAGGTCGCGACCACCGACGACCACAAGCTGCAGGTCCTCGTCGACAACGCACCGCGCGTCCTGCGGGTTTCGTGGGCAATGGTGATCACCAGCGCCAGCAACGGGGTGTTGCAGCTGTTCGGCAGCTCCGGCGCGCCGGAGACACCACTCACCCGGGCGGACTGGCTGCCCATCGATCGAGCCGCGCAACTCGATTCCACCGCCGACTGGGTGCCTGAGGCATGGCAGGACATGGACACGCGCCTGGCGGCCGCGCCGCTGGGGGACGGCGCACGAGCGGTTCTGCTCGGCCGTATCGGCGGCCCGGACTTCCGTCCTTCCGAGATCGCCCGACTCGGCTATCTCACCGGCATCGTCAGCACCGTGCTGCGCGCCGACAGCTGACTCACTCGGCCTCTGGTGCTTCACCGGTCTGCAGAAGATGGGTGAACGCCTGCTCGTCGAGGATCGGGACACCGAGCTGTTCGGCCTTGGCGGCCTTGGTGCCCGGTGAGTCTCCGACGACGACGTAATCGGTCTTCTTCGACACCGACCCCGACGCCTTACCGCCACGTTGCAGGATGGCCTCCTTGGCGCCGTCGCGCGAGTAGTCCTGGAGAGACCCGGTCACCACGATGGTCTTGCCCGTCAACGTCCGGACGATCGAGTCGTCGCGTTCGTCCTCCATGGAAACGCCTGCCGCGCGCCACTTCTCGATGACGTCGCGGTGCCAGTCGACGGCAAACCAGTCGTTGATGCTCTGCGCGAGGGTCATACCGAGCCCCTCGACCTCGGCCAACTGGTCGGTGGACGCGTCTTCGATTGCCTGCAGCGAACCGAATTCGGTGGCCAGCGCACGAGCTGCGGTGGGACCCACATGCCGAATCGACAACCCGACCAGCACGCGCCACAGCGGTACCTTTCGCGCGCCGTCGAGATTGGCGAGTAGTCGCTTGCCGTTGGCGGAGAGTGCTCCGGCCTTCGTGCGGAAAAGATCGGTCCTGGTGAGGTCGTCTGCGGTGAGCGAGAAGAGGTCTCCTTCATTGGTCAGGACACCGGAAGACAACAGCGCCGTGGCTGCCTCATATCCCAGCGCCTCGATGTCGAAGGAACCGCGGCCGGCGAGATGGAACAGCCGCTCGCGCAGCTGCGCCGGGCACGATTGGGCGTTGGGGCAGCGGATGTCGACATCGCTGTCCTTCTCCGGACGCAACGCGGTGCCGCATTCCGGGCAGTGCGTGGGCATTTCGAACTCTCGCTCACTGCCGTCGCGAACGTCGACGACGGGACCGAGGACCTCAGGAATCACGTCGCCGGCCTTACGGATGGTGACGGTGTCGCCGATGAGCACCCCTTTGCGCCGCACCTCGGATTCGTTGTGCAGAGTCGCTCGCGACACCGTGGAGCCGGCGACGAGTACCGGCTCCATGAACGCGAATGGGGTCACCCGGCCGGTACGCCCCACCCCGACCTTGATGTCGAGCAGAGTGGTGGTCGCCTCCTCCGGCGGGTACTTGTAGGCGATCGCCCAGCGTGGGGCGCGCGACGTGGAACCGAGGCGCCGCTGCAGCGCAACGTCATCGAGTTTCACCACGATGCCGTCGATCTCGTGTTCTACGTCATGGCGGTGCTCGCCCCAGTAGGCGATCTTGTCCAGGATCTCGTCGGCGCCGGCCACCTTGGTGGTATGGGCGGACACCGGCAGCCCCCACGCTCCCAGCGCCAGATAGGCATCGTGCAGCGACGCGGGGCGCCACCCCTCGGTGTGGCCGATGCCGTGGCAGATCATCCGCAGTCGCCGCCGGGCGGTGACCTGTGGATTCTTCTGACGCAGAGAACCGGCCGCCGAGTTGCGCGGATTGGCGAAGGGAGGTTTACCGTCGTCGACCAGTGAGGCGTTCAGCGCCTCGAAATCCTCGACGCGGAAGAACACCTCACCGCGCACCTCGAGTTCGTGTGGGATCGGGAAGCCCTCGGCGGCGGTGAGCCGACGCGGTACGTCCTCAATGGTGCGCGCGTTGAGTGTCACGTCTTCGCCGGTGCGTCCGTCCCCGCGAGTGACCGCCCGGGTCAGCGTTCCGTCGACGTAGACCAACGACAGCGCCACGCCATCGATCTTGAGCTCACACAGGAACTCACCGTGACCGCCGGTGTCGACGTGCACACGATCCACCCAGGCGCGCATCTCGTCGGAATCGAAGACGTTGTCCAGCGACAGCATCCGCTCCAGATGGTCGACCGGGGTGAACGCCGTGGAGAAGCCTCCACCGACCAGCTTCGTCGGCGAATCCGGGCTGGTCAGTTCCGGGTGCGCGTCCTCGAGTTCCTGCAGTCGTCGCAGCAACCGGTCGAATTCGCCGTCGGAGATGATCGGCGCGTCCTTGACGTAATAGCGGAACTGGTGATCGCGGATCTCGTCGGCGAGAGTCGTCCATTGCTCACGCAGGTCACCGCCGGCGTCGGTGGGGTTGCCTTGTTCTGCCACGTCACGAGCGTATCGAAGGTGTCCGACACATCCGCAGTGCCGATCGTTCTAGGCTGAGCCCATGCCGCATCCGATCATGTTCTCCGACGACGACCCGTACCTGGGACGGATTCGCGAGATCGCGCTGGCACTGCCCCACACGACCGAGGTCATCGCGCACGGGCGCCCGACGTTCCGATGCCCCAAGATGTTCGGCAATTACGGCGGCAGTGTGAAGGGCAGTCGGGAACGCCATGACCAGTCGGTGCTGTTCGTCGCCGACCCGGCCGAACGCGAGGCGCTGCTCGCCGATCCGCGCTTCTACCTGCCCGCCTACCTCGGGCCGGCCGGTTGGCTGGGGATGCTGCTGGACGAGAGGACCGATTGGACCGAGGTCACCGAATTGCTCGACGCCAGCTACCGCCAGATCGCGCCCGCGAGATCCGTCGCCGAACTCGACGCGCGCTGAATCTGGGTCGCCGTCTGGCGCCTCGGAGCGCGTGCGGTGGCTCCGATCACAGCGCCTCGGGATCGGTGCCGAGGAGTTCGCCGGTCGCCGCACAGACCCCCAGCGCCGCCTTCGCCCAACCCGGCTCGGCCCCGGCCAACCCACAGGTGGGGCTGACCACAACGCTGTCCGACAACACTTTTCGGGGTAGCCCGATGCGGTCGACGAGGGTGGCCAGGCGGGTGGCGACGGTCTCGGCTCGCACGCGGCGATCCCCGCCGGTGCCGGGCACTACACCAGCCACCAACATGTCACCGCGGTCCAGCAGCATCCCGAGCCCGTCGAGATCGTCACTCGTCACGCTGGTCACATCAAGTGACCAACCGACTCCGGGCATGCGCGTGATGAGGTCCCAGCGCGGGGCGGCGCAGCTGTGCACGATGGCCGGACAGTCGACGACGTCGATCAGCCCGCGCAACGCATCCACGACCTCGACGACCGGGACCGCCGGAATGGTGTCGAATCGGGTCAGCGGTACCACCGCGCCGTCGATGACCTGGCCGACCATCGGCTCGTCGAGCTGCACGATGATCTCGGCCCCGAGCCGGCGGGTCACCTCCCCCACCAACTCGCGGGTCCCCTCCGCGGTCGACGCGACCACGTCTCGCCACGCCCCACGATCGCGCAGCACCTTGTGACCGGACGGCAGTTCGACCGACGCCGACAGGGTGAAAGGCCCGCAGACCTGGATTTTGAAGGGGCGCGAGGTACCGATGAATCCTGCAGCGTCCCAGATCTCCTCGACGGCATCGAGGTCGGCCTGCAGATGATCGCGGGCACGCCGGGCCGACCCCGCGCCCCGTGACCCGAGCCGGTAGCCCCAGGTGTCGGCATCCATGGGTAGATCGACGAGGACGGCGGCCATTCGTCCGATCATGTCGGCGCCCACGCCACGGGCGGGCAGCTCGACGAGATGGGCGAGGTCGAGTTCACCGTTCACAACGGCCGCTGCCTCGCGGGCGTCGGTGCCGGGCATCGAGCCGATGCCGGTCCCGGTACCGCCGAGCTGGATTCTCTCGGCTGCGTTCACCGGTGGGCGCCGGCCGGAACCCGTGCGTCGGGGGCGCCGGACGCGGGATCGGAGTCGGTGGCACGGATTCGTCCGGAACCCAGTACGAGGTCACCGTGTTGCGCGTCGGGTGCGTAGAGCACTGCGGCCTGACCTCGCGCCACGCCGGTGAGAGGTTCGGCGAGGGCGATCTCGATCGCGGGTTCGTCGTCGGCGAATATCGGGGTCGCACGGGCCGGGGCGAGACCGCCGTGGGCGCGTACCTGCACCATCACGTCGATTGGCCCGTCGGGCACCACTCCGGATGTCCACACGGCGCGACCGGCGGTGATGGACCAGACATCGAGGTGGGCGGCCGAACCGACTGTCACCGTGCCCGAGGTCGGATCGATATCGGTCACGTACCGCGGTTGCCCGTCGGCGGCCGGTGCGTCGATGCCGAGTCCCTTGCGTTGGCCGATGGTGAAGCCGTGCACGCCCTTGTGGTCGGCGAGTCGTTCACCACTGTCGGCGTCGACCACCGCCCCCGGCCGGATGCCGATCCGTGCGCCGAGGAAGGCGCGCGTGTCTCCGGTCGGGATGAAGCAGATGTCGTGGGAGTCCGGTTTCTCGGCGACAGCCAGTCCACGGCGGGCCGCCTCCTCACGGATCCCGCTCTTGGGTGTGTCCCCCACCGGGAACATCGCTCGTGCCAGCTGCTCGGCGGTCAACACAGCGAGCACATAGGACTGGTCCTTGTCCTCGTCGACCGCACGCCGGAGCTCACCGTCGGCCAGGCGCGCGTAATGTCCGGTCGCGAGCGCGTCGAACCCCAGCGCCACCGCTTTCTGAGCCAATGCGGCGAATTTGATCTTCTCGTTGCATGTCAGACACGGGTTCGGGGTCTGACCGGCTGCGTAGGCATCGACGAACTCGTCGATCACGTCGTCTTTGAACCGGTCGGCGAAATCCCAGACATAGAACGGGATGCCGAGAACGTCGGCGACACGACGCGCGTCGGACGCGTCCTCCCGCGAACAGCAGCCACGCGATCCGGTGCGCAGCGCACCTGGAGCGCTCGACAGTGCCAGGTGGACGCCGACCACCTCGTGTCCGGCGTCGACGGCGCGGGCAGCGGCGACCGAGGAGTCGACGCCACCACTCATCGCGGCGAGTACGCGCATCAGCTGACCTCTCCACTCGGTGATGACACCAGGCCGGCCGCACGAGCGCGGTTCACGACCTGGCCGATGACCTCGCCGACCGCGTCGACGTCGGCAGTTGTCGACGTCGGGGCCAGCGAGAAGCGCAGTGACCCGCGCGCAGTCGGGACGTCGAGTCCCATGGCCAACAACACGTGACTGGCCTGTGCCACGCCTGCGGTGCACGCGGATCCGGTGGAACACTCGACACCGTTGGCGTCGAGCAGCATCAGCAGCGAATCCCCCTCACAGCCGTCGAAGGAGACGTGCACATTGCCGGGCAGGCGGCGTTGGTCGCGCGGACCGTTGGCGGTGGTGCCGGGCAACGCGAGGAGCCCGGCGAACAGCTTCTCGCGCAGCGCCGTCACGGACTCGATGTTCGTCTCGAGATGGTCGGTCGACCAGCGCAATGCCGCCGCCATGCCGACCGCGCCGGCCACATCCTGCGTACCCGAGCGCACGTCACGCTCGTGCCCGCCTCCGTGCAGCAGCGGGACACAATCGACGTCGCGGCGCAGCAGCAAGGCGCCGACGCCCTGGGGCCCACCGAACTTGTGGGCCGCGAGACTCATCGCGGCCAGCCCGGCGGCACCGAAATCGACCGGGATGTGGCCGACCGCCTGGATGGCATCGGAGTGGACCGGAACCCCGAACTCCGCCCCGATGGCGGCGAGCTCGTCTATCGGCTCGATCGTGCCGACCTCGTTGTTAGCCCACATCACCGAGATGACCGCGGTCTCGTCGGCATGCTCGGCCAGCTCGGCCTGCAGCCACGACGGTGATACGAAACCCTCGCCATCCACCGGCGCGATCACCAACTCGGCATCCTCGACGTCCGACAACCACAGGGCCGGATCGAGGATGGCATGATGTTCGACCGCGGACACGATGACCCGGCGCCGACGGCCATCGGCTCGCCGCCGCGCCCGGTAGATCCCCTTCAGAGCGAGGTTGTCCGCCTCGGTACCCCCACCGGTGAAGATGACCTCCGAGGGTCGGGCCCCCACCGACGCGGCCACCGATTCGCGTGCCTCCTCGAGTCGGCGACGCGACCATCGGCCCGACCCGTGCAGCGACGACGCGTTGCCCGGCTGCGCGAAGACAGCGGTCATCGCCTCGATGGCGTCCGGCAGCATGCCGGTCGACGCAGCGTGATCGAGGTAGATTGGGGCTCGGGATGGCGTGGACATGTCTCAGCAAGGATAAACGCGCATCGACGGCCCACCAATTCCCGCACGATCCGACAGTGAGGTGATCGACACGAGCCGGGCGGCTGTCGGTGGGACTCGCCCACCGCCGGAGCGCCGGTGGGCGTCCGCGCGTCAGAAGTCGAACAGCAGCACCGGCTTGACGGTCGTGCCGGTCAGCGAGTCGGCCGCGGCCCGCTCGATGTCGGCGAACGGGTAGGTCGTGATGAGCTCGTCGAGCGGCAGTTCCCCGGCGAGATAGAGGGTGGCGAGTTCCGGGATGATGTCGGCCGCGACCACATCACCCTCGATGACGCCGCGGATCGTCAGTCCTTTGTAGAGAACGCTCATGACGTCGAACTCGAGGGTGCGACCGATCCCGACGAGCGCGATGTCGCCGCGGGGTTCGGCGGCCTGCACCGCCGCCGCGACGACATCCTGCCGGGCGGTCGTGTCGATGCCGTGATCGGTACCGCGCCGATGGATCGACCGCACTGCGCGGGCCACATCGTCGGTCGCGGCGGGATCCACGCTCCCGATTGCGCCGAACTTCTCCGCCAGTTCCCGGCGTCGGGCGATCGGATCCACCGCCACCACGTCGGCACCGGCGCGGACGGCGGCGAGCACCGCGCACAGCCCGACACTGCCCGCCCCGTACACCGTCACCGTGGAGCCCGGCGCCGGACGGATCACCTGAGTGACGGTGCCGTACCCGGTCTGCACACCACACCCCAACGGTGCCGCGACACTGGCCGGAACATCGGCCGGTACCGGTATCGCGTTGTCGGCGTGGGCCATCGCGTAGGTCGCAAAGCTCGACTGGCCGAAGAATCCACCGAAGACGGGGTCGGAACCCCGCCGCAACGTCGGGGAGCCATCGGGTCGGCCGGCCATGTTGAGTCCGGCCGTGCAGTACGCCGGGTGACCGCTCGTGCACTGGCCGCACCGCCCGCAGCTGCGGAAGGTGAGACTCACCGTCTGCCCGGCCTGCAGGCCCGTGACATCCGGTCCGACCGCGGCCACCACCCCGGCGCCCTCATGCCCGAAGACCTGCGGCAGGCGACGCCGTGACCAGGTCGCCTTCATGCCGAGATCGGTATGACAGATACCGACCGCCCGCATCTGTACCAGTACTTCGCCGGCGCGCGGCTCGTCCATCTCGATCTGCATCACCTCGAAGGGGCCGCCCGGGGTGGAGACGACCGCGGCGTCGATCTGCACCGGCGCTCAGTCCCGCTCGAGATAGAAGTAGAGGTGCCGGCCGTCGACGACACCACCCTTGCCGTTCATGATGCCCATCACGGTGTTGGCGTCGACGCGCTTGAAGTGGTCGATGACCGGCTGACCGTCGTAGACCATGGACGCGGTCACCTCACCGCGGAACTCGATGGCCCAGAGACTCGCTTCGCCTTTGCCGAGTTTCTTGTCGGAGAACAGCTTTCCGTCCTCACCACGGCACACCAGCGGCTGGACATCGCTGCGGGAGACGAAGGTCTTGCCATACCAGCCGGCCTTCTCGAGCATGCCGTTGACCGGATGGCCGGTGGTGAACTCTCCTCCCTTCCACGCACCGAACATCTCTTCGGGGCGCATGGTCTCCAGTGCCGCCCAAACTGCGTCGAGTTCGGCATCGTCGACGACGCCGGTGGCGGCGACGAGGGCGGCGAATCGCTTCTGCGCCTCAGCGCGGGACAGGGCCGGTGCGGACGTCATTGCTCGCAGTCCTCCTGATGTTGGATCACCACGCCGACGGGTCGTCGTGCGTTCGGGATACAACATATATGAGATATATCAACGATTTCATCTCAACCTGCGGCCCCGGAGACCAGCCGCTCGCAGCGCAGTGCCAGGGCACGACGGTCGGCATCGGGTAGCTGCGCCTCGTGGACGGTGGCCCGCACGACGAGACCGCGCACGGCCAGCACCCGGCGCAGCGTGTCCAACGGCGAGTCGTCTCCGATCAGGCTGGCCGCTGCCGTGACCGAGCCGTCGTGGGCGGTGAAACGCAGATGAACCGGGATGATCGGCACACCGGCGTCGATGGCCGCTTGGAAGAAGGCCGGGCGGAACCGACCGGCCTCGCGGCCACACCACGTCGTGCCTTCGGGGAACACCGCCACGGAACTGTCGCGATGGAGTCGCTCCACCGCCTCGGCCACGGTGGCCGGCAGGCGGCGCAGCGCCGCACGGTCGATCGTGATGACGCCGAGTCGGCGGGCGATCCCCGAGATCACCGGCATCGCGGCGACATCGGATTTCGCCACGAAGTGCGCGGGGCAGATCACGGCGAGCGCGAAGATGTCCAGGAACGACGTGTGATTGGCCACGATGAGACCACGCGTGCCACCCACGAACGGGCGGCGGTCGTCCACGCGCACCGACACACCGATCGACCACAGCAGTGCGCGGGCGGCCCGCACGAGGTACCGACGACGGACCAGGCGCGGACACACCGCCGCCAGCGGCCCGGTCAGGGCGAGCAGCACGACCATGGCGAACAAACCCGTCAGCCGGATCGCGACGAGCAGATATCCGCCCGCTTCGGCCGGATCGAGTTGGCGGCACCGATCCCCACACGCGCTGTCGGGGTACCACGCATGCTTCGACCCGACGACGGTGAGCGCAGGCGCATCGAGCGGTGGCAATGCGACGACCGGTTCGGCGGGCGGACTCGACGTGATGGTCATGACCTGATGACACCGACGTCGAACGACCTGATCGCCACATCGACGTTGCGTGTCGGTGCGCGCGTGGTGAACACCCGGCACTCGCCCCGGGTAGACGACGGTGGCCCCCGACGTGTCGGTATCGACACATCGGGGGCCACCGGGGTTCGCTTGGCTCAGCTTCGTGAGCCGATCAACCTCACTTGCGCTTCTTGACCTCTTCGGTCAGCTGCGGTGCGACGTTGAACAGATCGCCGACGACGCCGTAGTCGGCGATCTCGAAGATCGGCGCCTCTTCGTCCTTGTTGACCGCGACGATGGTCTTCGAGGTCTGCATGCCGGCACGGTGCTGGATGGCACCGGAGATGCCGAGCGCGACGTAGAGCTGCGGCGACACCGTCTTACCGGTCTGACCGACCTGGAACTGACCGGGGTAGTACCCGGAATCCACCGCGGCACGCGATGCGCCGACGGCGGCACCGAGGGAATCGGCGAGCTCCTCGATCACCGAGAACTTCTCGGCGCTGCCGACGCCACGGCCACCGGAGACCACGATCGAGGCCTCGGTGAGTTCCGGACGGTCGCCACCGACGTTCGGCTCCACCTTGGTGATCTTCACGACGCCGTCTTCTTGCGCCGGAACCTCGACGTCGACGCGCTCACCGGCACCGGCCTGCGGAGCCGCCTCGACGCCACCCGGACGGACCGAGAAGACCGGGACGTCGCCCTTGGCCTGGGCGTCGACGGTGAATGCGCCACCGAAGATGGAGTGGATACCCACCGCACCCTCCTTGACGTCGACCACGTCGGCGAGCACGCCCGAGCCCAAGCGCACGGCCAGCCGCCCGGCGATCTCCTTGCCGTCCGGGGTGGCCGCGACCAGGACGCCGGCCGGCGAGGCCTGCTCGGCGACCGACGCGAGCACGTCGACCTGCGGGGTGACGAGGTAGGCCGCCGCATCGTCGGATTCGGCGACGTAGATCTTCTCCGCGCCGGCTTCCTTAAGACCGTCGACGATACCGTCGGCCGATCCCGGCTTGCCGACCACGACGGCCGACGGGGTGCCGAGCGCACGGGCGGCGGTGATGAGTTCGCTGGTGACCTTCTTCAGGGCGCCTTCGGCGTCCTGCTCCACGAGCACGAGTACTTCAGCCATGTTTCTTCTATCTCCTGAATGTCTGGGTTGTCGCTGGTGATGTCAGGGCCCGTGCGGACTAGATGATCTTCTGCGACACCAGGTACTCGGCGACCTTGGTGCCACCATCGCCCTCGTCGCTGACGCGCTCACCGGCGGTCTTCGGCGGTTTCGGAGCGGAGGCGGTCACCTGGCTGCCGGCGTTCTCCAGGCCCACGTCGCCGGCCTCGACATCGATCTCGGCGAGGGTGACGACCTGAACTTCCTTCTTCTTCGCGGCCATGATGCCCTTGAACGACGGGAACCGCGGCTCGTTGATCTTCTCGTTCACGCTCACGATGGCCGGGAGATCGGCCTCGATGTGGAAGATGCCGTCGTCGGTCTCGCGCTCACCCTTGAGGGTCTCGCCCTCGACGGTGAGCTTGCGCAGATGAGTCAGGTGCGGGAGCTCCAGGTACTCGGCGATCATCGCCGGGATCG
This sequence comes from Gordonia aquimaris, assembly GCF_026262595.1. Lineage (NCBI taxonomy): Bacteria > Bacillati > Actinomycetota > Actinomycetes > Mycobacteriales > Gordoniaceae > Gordonia > Gordonia aquimaris. The sequence goes on from NZ_JAPKFM010000010.1 coordinate 52,599, forward strand.
CACCCACGCGGCCGTCGGTGGCCTCGTTGCCTGCAATGACCAGCTCGACACCCTCGACCGTGCCGAGCGCACGGGCCAGCACATAAGCGGTCTGGACGGCGTCGGAGCCGTGCATCTGATCGTCCTTGATGTGGATCGCCTTGTCGGCACCCATCGACAGCGCCTTGCGGATGGCCTCGGTGGCGCGCTCAGGGCCGGCGGTCAGCACGGTGACCTCGCCGCCGTCGGCTTCCTTGATCTTCAGGGCCTCCTCGACCGCGCGCTCGTTGATCTCGTCGAGTACGGCGTCGGCGGCCTCACGGTCCAGGGTGAAATCCCCATCGGTCAGCTTGCGCTCGGACCACGTATCAGGAACCTGCTTGATCAGAACGACAATGTTTGTCATGGGTCTGCGTCGACCTCCTGCGTCGGTTTCAACATCTTACTGCCCAGTAAGTTGCTATCGGTCTCCCCCACTTTAGCGTCTGCTCGGCTGGCACAAAACATCGCCTACCTCACATAACGCGCGGGCCGATCGGCTGCGGCGGCGGTCGCGGCAAGCATGAACGTTGAGTGGGGATGCCCACCTACTACTGTCGTGGGGATGAGCGAGTCACACGACACCCTCGCGGTGACCGGCGAGCGGACCGTCCCAGGGATCGCCGAGGAGAATTACTGGTTCCGGCGGCACGAGGTGGCCTACGCCCACGTCCTCGATCGCTGCGCAGGTGCCGATGTACTCGAGGCGGGTTCCGGCGAGGGCTACGGCGCGGCGATGCTCGCCGAGGTGGCGCGGTCGGTGGTCTGCGTCGACTACGACGAGGCCGCGGTCTCCCACACCCGTCGCCGCTACCCCGGCCTGACGGTGCACCAGGGCAACCTGATCGATCTGCCGCTGCCCGCCGACTCGGTGGACGTGGTGATCAATTTCCAAGTGATCGAACACCTGTGGGATCAGGGCGCGTTCGTCGCCGAGTGTCGCCGGGTCCTGCGACCGGGTGGGCGACTGCTCATCTCCACCCCGAATCGCATCACCTTCTCGCCGGGCCGTGATACCCCGCTCAATCCGTTCCACACCCGCGAGCTCGACGCCACGGAGCTACGCGAACTGCTGATCGAGGGCGGACTCGCCGTGGGGTCGATGCACGGGGTGTACCACGGCGCCGAACTGGGCGCGCTCGACGCGAAATGGGGTGGGTCGGTGATCGATGCTCAGATCGACCGTGCGCTGGCCGGTCAGCAGTGGCCTGCCGAGCTCGTTGCCGATGTGGCCGCAATCCGCCTGACCGACTTCGAGATCCGCGATGCGGCGGCACCTGAGGTGGACATCGACGCCAGTCTCGACCTCCTCGCTGTCGCCGTACGACCGTGACCCGCAGTACCGTCGACGTGACCTCGTCCGCGCAACCGGTTCCGGGACAGTTTTGCCTGGTGCTGCACTCGCACCTGCCATGGCTGGCCAACCACGGCCGCTGGCCGGTCGGCGAGGAATGGCTGTACCAATCGTGGGCCGGTTCGTATCTGCCGCTGTTCGCGATGCTGCGCCGCCTCGCCGATGCCGGTGCCACCGACCAACTCTCACTGGGCATCACACCGGTGTTGGCCGCGCAGCTCGACGACCCGCAGTGCACCAATTCGATGCACGAGTGGCTCGCGGACTGGCATCTGCGGGCCACGGCGGCCGCGGCCGATGGTGACCGGACCCGCCGCGATCTGGGCACCCGGGAATTCCGTGCCTCCCGAGCCGCCCTCACCGACTTCGAGACGCACTGGCGCCACGGCGGCAGCCCGCAGATCCGCGCGTTGGCATCGGCGGGAGTCGTGGAGATCCTGGGCGGGCCGCTGGCCCACCCGTTCGCCCCGCTGCTCGACGGCCGGCTGCGCCAGTTCTCGCTACGCGAGGGGCTGGCCGACGCGCGCACACGCTGGGCCATCGACCCGGCCGGGATCTGGGCCCCGGAATGCGCCTTCGCCCCCGGAATGGAAACCGAGTACGCCGCAGCCGGGGTCGGACACTTCATGGTGGACGGGCCGACGCTCCGCGGCGACACCGCCCTCGGCCGACCTGTCGGCGGCTCCGACGTCGTCGCATTCGGCCGGGACCTGGCCGTCAGTTACCGGGTGTGGTCACCCCGATCGGGCTATCCGGGGCACGCCGCGTACCGGGACTTTCATACCTACGACCACCTGACCGGCCTCAAACCGGCCCGGGTGACCGGACGCACGGTGGCCGCCGAGGACAAGAAACCCTACGACCCCGCAGGCGTGGACCCGATCATCGACCGACACGTCGATGATTTCGTCGACCACGTACGTCGTCGGCTCATCGACGAATCGGCTCGGTTGGGCCGTCCCGCACTGGTGGTGGCCGCGTTCGACACCGAGTTGTTCGGACATTGGTGGCACGAGGGTCCGGTCTGGCTCGAGCGGGTGCTGCACCGCCTGCCGCAGGCCGGCATCCGGGTCGGCACCCTCGACTCCGCGCGACGGAACGGTCTCGTGGGTGCCCCCGTGGATCTGGCCGCATCGTCGTGGGGATCGGGCAAGGATTGGCGCGTCTGGAACGGTCCCCAGGTCGACCACCTGGTGGCGCTCAACGCCGAGGTCACCGAGACCGCGTTGGCGGCGGTGGACAAGCTGATCGAGCCGGTGGCCCTCGGCGCGGGCGCCGGGTATCGGGGCGGACGCAACCGCGTCGCCGATCAGATCGTGCGGGAGACGCTGCTCACGGTGTCATCGGACTGGCCGTTCATGGTCTCCAAGGACACGGCTGCGCATTACGCTGTGGAACGGGCGCACAAACATGCGCACGCAACCCGGGAGATCTGCGACGCCGCACTCCGCGGCCGGGTCGACCTCGCCGAGCGACTCGCCCGCAACTGGTCTCGGGCCGACAATCTGTTCGCCGGGCTGGACGCGCGGCGACTGTACACCGCCACGCCGCCGGGTGGCTCGGGCGCGTGAGCGCGATGGGGGATGCCAGATGAGGGTGCTGATCGTCTCGTGGGAGTACCCACCGGTCGTGGTGGGTGGCCTCGGTCGGCATGTGCATCAGCTGACCACCGAACTCGCACTCGCCGGCCACGATGTGGTGGTGTTGACGCGGCGCCCCACGGGCACCGACGCGGTCAGCCACCCCACCACCGACACCCGGACCGACGGCGTTCGGGTGATCGCCGCCGCGGAGGATCCGCCGGAGTTCGATTTCGGCCAGGACATGATGGCCTGGACCCTGGCGATGGGACATGCGCTGATCCGAGCCGGCATGACCGCGTTCGGCGGACGCCGAGATCCGACCGGCGCATCACCGTGGGTACCCGATGTGGTGCACGCTCATGACTGGCTCGTCGCCCACCCGGCTGTGGCCCTGGCCGAGTTCTTCGACGTCCCCCTGGTGTCCACGATCCATGCCACCGAGGCCGGCCGGCACAGCGGCTGGGTGAGCGGGCCAACCAATCGGCAGGTGCATTCGGTGGAGTGGTGGCTTGCGCACGAATCGGATTCGCTGATCACCTGTTCGACGTCGATGCGCGACGAGGTCGGTCGCCTCTTCGGTCCGGACATCGCTGATGTGTCGGTGATCCACAACGGCATCGACATCCGCACCTGGCCGTTCGCCCCGCGGCCACCGGTATCCGGACCGCCCGAGCTGTTGTTCGCGGGCCGCCTCGAGTACGAGAAGGGGGTGCAGGATCTCATCGCCGCGATGCCCCGCATCCGGCGCACCCACCCCGGCACCACCCTGACCGTTGCCGGCACCGGCACTCAGCTGGACTGGCTGGTCGACGAGGCCCGACGCCACCGGGTCGCCAAGTCGGTCCGTTTCCTCGGCGCCGTCGACCACGACGGACTCGTGGATCTGATGCACCGATGTGCCGCCATCGTGTTGCCGAGTCGATATGAGCCGTTCGGCATCGTGGCTCTGGAGGCAGCGGCCACCGGTATCCCGCTGATCGTGTCGTCGGCGGGCGGCCTGGGTGAGGCGGTGTCGGATCCCACCACCGGGCTCACCTTCGCACCCGGTGACATCGCCGGGCTCTCCGCTGCCGTGCGGGCGGGTCTCGCGGACCCGGCCGCGGCAGCCGTACGCGCTCGCCGTGCACGGGAACGACTCACCGTCGAGTTCTCCTGGGCGGAGGTGGCCGAACGGACCGCCGGGGTGTATCTCGCCGCCAAACGACGCGTTCGTCATCCGGTCGGTAGACCACACATCCCGCAACGACCGTTGCCCGAGCGTGATCCTGCACAACCGACAGTGAGCGCCGACACCGCACCCGACAGCTGAGGAGTCATCGTGCGCAGTCCCATCTTCGATCAGGTCAATCAGGAGAAGCAGAGCGCGCAGCGCTGGACCTTGCAGTCGGACAAGATGTTGCGACTCGGCTTCGGCCCGGAGGCATTGGCCGCCAAGGGTGCGATGGTGGCCTATCAAGGTCAGTTCGACTTCGCCCACGAAGGCTCGGGGTCGATGTCGAACTTCCTGAAGAAGGCGGTCACCAACGAGGGTGGGCAACTGATGCGGGTGCGCGGGCAGGGCGAGGTCTTCTTCGCCCGATCCAACAGCACTGTGTTCACCATCGACCTCGAGGGCGACTCCCTCACCATCAACACGTCGAGTCTGCTCGCCTTCGACGCGTCTCTCGACTGGAAGATCACCTCGATCGGAAACGCCGGCATGCTCGCCGGCGGGTTGTTCAACCTGACTCTCGGCGGCCACGGCACCGTCGGAATCGCCAGCGATGGACCGCCGATGATCCTCGACTGCTCGGTTCAGCCCACCTTTGTCGACCCGCAGGCGGCGGTGTGCTGGTCGAGCACCCTGTCCCCGGGACTGAAGAACGACTTCAAGCTCGGTTCGCTGATCGGTCGCGGCTCGGGGGAATCGTTTCAGCTGGCGTTCCACGGACCTGGCTTCGTCGTCGTCCAACCGAGTGAAGGTGTGGCACCCGGAGCTCACTGATCCCGGGGGCATCGGGCTCACGAATCGTGTGTTTGCGCCTTCTTGCGTTCGATGTCGGCCAATGCCCGCTCGAGTTCGGCCCGCTGCTGCGCTGACTGCGCCCAATCGTCCTGACGATTCTTCACGACCCGTGCCGGGGCGCCGACGGCGATCGAATAGTCCGGGATCACCCCACGCACCACCGCATGTGAGCCGAGTACACATCCCCGGCCCACGATCGTGTTGCGCAGCACCGACACCTTCGCCGCGACCCAGGTGTCCGGGCCGATGCGCACCGGCCCCTTGACGATGCCCTGATCCTTGATGGGCAACGTGATGTCGTCCATCTTGTGGTCGAAGTCGCAGATGTAGCACCAGTCGGCGATCAGGGTGGACCCGCCGATCTCGAGGTCGAGGTACGAATTCACCACGTTGTTGCAGCCGAAGACGGTCTTGTCGCCGATGCGCAGGCTGCCCTCATGACAACGGATCGAATTGCCATCCCCGATATGGACCCAGCGGCCGATCTCCAGCCGTGACATCTCCGGGGTCGCATGGATCTCCACGTTGCGTCCGAGAAACACCATGCCCCGCAGCACCACGTGGGGGTTCGCGAGCCGAAATCGCGCCAGCCGGTAGTAACGAACCAGGTACCACGGGGTGTAGGCACGATTGCGCTTCACCCAGCGCAACGAGTCGAGGGTGAGGAAACGGGCCTGCGCCGGATCACGCCGGCGCCCTGCCCGCAGGCGCGAGCGGTAGGAGGCATTCCACATCGTGGTCATGTCGACAAACCCTAATCGAGAACCGTTCGGGCCCACGTTAGGCTCTGAGACTGGCACGTCGACCGACGGGGCAACCGCGACCAGAACAGGAGCGCCGATGGCTGCAGCAGCCCCGGTGGGTGAGGGTGCTCGCACCGAGAACGCACGCCGCACGCCAATGATCGTCGCGACGATCCTGGCGAGTGTGGTGGCGGTGCTGGTGACCTCGTGTTCGGACGGCCACATCGACATCCGCTCGGTGGCGAGCGCGGGATGGTCGAGCTATGGCGGCAACGCCGCCAACTCCAACTTCGCCTATCCCGCGGTGCCCGAAGATCTCGAACTGAGCTGGACGCGCCCCACCGGCGGCCCGGTGACCGCACCGCTCACCATCTCCGGCAACGGCAACGTGGGTGTCACATCGAGCACCGCGAACGGCTGCAACCTGCTGATCCTCGATCCGCGCAACGGCCGCAAGAACTTCTGCAAGAGAATGCGGACGGGCACCGAGGTGAACTCGTTGCTCGTCGACCAGTTCGATCAACCGTACGTCGGTGAGGAGTCGATGTTCCTGGCGTTCAGCGCCGGTGGCGCGATCCGCTGGCGGATGCCGATGATCGGGGTGCCGCTGTCGGCGAAGTTCGCCGCTCCCGGCGAGGTTCTGGTGGCGACCACCCAAGGTCAACTCCTGCTGCTGAATTCGCAGACCAGCGACTTCACCGCGCCGGAGGTCCGGTTGCGTACGGACATGAACCCCGACGACCCGACCTTCGGGTTCGGCGAATGCGTCACCAACGGACCGCGCTGCGCCATCCCCGCACCCCCGGCGGTGGACACCGCCAATGAACGCTTCTTCGTGAACTTCTGGCCGCAGGGTGCCATCGCCTCGCAGATCCGCGCGATGAGCTACGCCACCGAGGACGGTGGGCGCACGATGCGCGAGATCTGGCATGCCGATGTGCCGGGCGGTGTGATCGGGGCGCCGACGCTGTCGGCAGACGGTTCGACCGTGTACGCGTTCAGTCGCCTCGGCCGGATCGTGGCCATCGACGCGGCGTCGGGCGCCACCCGGTGGACGTACGACAACGGCGGTTACGGCTTCGCGACGATGAGCGTGTCACCCGACGGGCTCATCATCCCCACGGGCGTTCTCGGCGCACCGTTGACCCTGCTGCGCGATGCCGGTGATCACGCTGAACAGGTGTGGCAGCGCGACGATCTCGCTGTGGTCAGCCTGTCCACGCTGACCGACCAGGACACCGCATGGACGGTGGTGCGCGACGAGGGCAAGGACTCGTTGTCGCTCACCGAGGTCTCCGCAGCGGACGGCACCACCATGCGCACGCTGCCCCTGCCCGAATCCGTCGGATTCGCCACCGGAGTCGCGGTATCGCCGTGGGGCCAGATCGCCACCGCGACCAATATCGGCAAGGTCTACTTCTTCGACAGCAAGGCATCGATCGAAAGCCGGTGAGGCCGGGCACACAGTGGCGTGGCGGGCCGCTCTGGCGTGGCAGCCTAGATGAGGCCAGGTGTTCGCACGCCCGGTTCACACAGGTAGGCGACACCACGACGCCCTACCCTCGTGAGAATAATGGCCAGCGCGCGTGCACCCTTGAGTTTGAGCCGTTTTCGTAGCTCGTCGGGGTTCACGTCGAGTCCGCGAACGAGGATCTCGAGGGTGCCACAGTCGTAGGCGGCAAGGCGACGTCGCAACTCCTTGTCCGCCACGCCGCACGCCTCGAGGACGCGGAAACCACGTTCACCCGACGGGACTCGGGTCCCGGTCAGGTACGCGATCTGCGGATCGAGCTGCCACAGACCGTGGCGCCGAGCGTAATGACGCACCAGACCGGCACGCACAATGGCACCGTCGGGATCGATGATCCACTCCCCCACCTCGCCGCCGCCGATGTCGTCGGCATCGGCGTCGGTGACCTCGTAGGACTGCACGGAACCATCCGGCTCGGTGCGCATCACGGTGGCACGGCGGCGCGGCTCACCGTCACGGTCGGTCCACAGACATGCCTCACGGACTGCGCCGTCGAGCGACGAGAGCTGCACCTGCCCGTCGAAGCCGTACAGGTCCCGCAACGTCTGGTAGTCAAGTCCCGGAGCACATTTCACCGCAAGGGGACGCCCCGAATACGTTGTCAACACGTCGAGCAGCGGCGGCGTGAGCTGGTCGAGCCGGAACACCCGTCCGGCGCCCGAGCGCCGGCCCGGATCGGCGACGATGACATCGGCGGTCGAGGTCGGCGAGAGCGCGTCGGCGACGAGTAGGGTGGCCGGCGGACCGTCGAGGCCCGTGTTGTGCTGCGCCATCGCGAGACGTGTGTGGTCGAGATCGCTGCCGATGACACCCGAGATCTGTCGTTGTGCAGCAAGTTCCATCATTTCCGCGCCGATCGAGCAGGTGACGTCGTGTACCACTGCACCGGGATGGCGTGCCGCGATCTCCGTCGCGCGGTGCGCCGCGACCGGAGAGGCGGTCGCCTGCTGCACTGCGTCCTCCGTGAACAACATCCGTTCGGCGACACGTAGTTTCGCCTTCCCCCGCCGACGACACAACACGGTTTCGACGATGGCGCCGTCGCGCGGCGCGAATCGCGCACGGAGGTCGGCGACGTCACGCAGCATCGACGACGCAGACAGCTCCAGCGCAGACGCACTCGCGAGAGCCTCGGCGCCGTGACGCGACCGCAGGAACGACACATCATCGTCCGTGAATCGGTATCCCATCGACCACCATCTTTCCCGAGGAACCGACGAGTTGACGAGTTAGGTTAGCCTAAGGAAAGATCCGTGCCATGAGACGCTCAGTAGCCGTATCCTCTCTCGCCGCCGCCGTAGCCGGGACTGCACTCGCCGCCGGCTCCGGACCCGCACACGCACAGGTCGAGGACGGCACCTACGAATTCTGTGTGCAGACCCGCTACGGCAGTTCGGTGGAGCCGGGACCGTGTCAGATCTATCGGGTCGTCGGCGACGAGCTCATCGGCCCGGCCGGGACACCCCTGGCTCTCACCCACACGCCGACCGGTGGATACGCGGAGATACCACCGGTCAGCCGCCTCGTCCTGATCAAGACCCGGGACGGTTACCGTGCCATCAACACGGTGCTCGGAGTCCCGGTTGCGTCGTCGACCCTCAATCCCGTCGACAACTGACACCACGCGAGACGTTCCCCACACCTGCCGCAGGTGTGGGGAACGTTCTGCGCGGTACCCGACCGATGGTCAACCACCCGGCTTGATACCGGTGACGATCGCGTTGTAGAAGAACTTGGGCGGCACCACTTTCCGGAGGACCTTCTCGTCCAGCCAGGACAGTCGCTTCCACCCGTTGAAGGCAAACATCGCCCAGCCCCAGCCGAGCTTGCCGGGCGGGACGGCCGCCTCGAAGGTGCGTACCGGCCAACCGAGCATCGCGGCGGCGAGCTCCTCGGTGGCGGTGTCGACCTGGGTCGCGCCTGCGCTGCGTGCCATCCGTTCGAGATCGGCCGGATCGAAAGTGTGGATATCGACGACGGCCTCCAACGCGGCCGCTCGCGACGACTCGTCGAGTTCCTCCTGCGGTCGGCGCCACGACTTCAGCGGCCCCAGTTTCGTCACGTTGGTCGCCGCTGCCCAGGTGGCGCGACTCATCCAGCGTGCGTAGAAGTCACCGATGGTGGTGGGTTCGCCGGCGAACACGAAACGCCCACCGGGCTTCAGCACCCGCAGTACCTCCCGCAAGGCCTGTTCGACATCCGGGATGTGATGCAGCACGGCATGGCCGACGACGAGATCGAAGGTGTTGTCGTCATACGGGATTCGCTCGGCATCGGCCACTCGGCCGTCGACGTCGAGCCCGAGGTTCTCCGCGTTGCGCAGGGCGACCTTCACCATGCCCGGCGACAGGTCGGTGACCGATCCCTTCGTGGCGACCCCCGACTGCATCAGGTTCAGCAGGAAGAAACCGGTGCCGCAACCGAGTTCCATGGCCCGCTCATACGGCAGTGGTTGATCTGCGGCGACTGCGTCGAATCGGCCGCGCGCATAGTCGATGCAGCGCTCGTCGTAGGAGATCGACCACTTGTCGTCGTAGGTCTCGGCCTCCCAGTCGTGGTAAAGCACTTGCGCGAGCTTGGTGTCGGCCAGGGCGGCGCGCACCTGCTCCTCAGTGGCGTGCGGGTTGGGTTCGGGGTCGGTCCCCGGGGTCACGTCGGTGGTCATGTGTGGGTTCTCCTGATGGTGGGGCGGGGGCGAAAGGAGCTCACTTGCCGGTGAATGCCGCCTTGCCGGGGCCGTTCTCAACAAACGACGCCATGCCGATCGCGCGGTCCTCGGTCGCGAACAGCGCCGCGAACAATTGCTCCTCGATCTTCAAACCCGTGGTGAGATCCACTCCGAGTCCCTGGTCCACGGCCTTCTTGCCGGCGGCGAGTGCGATGGCTGCCGCGTTGGCGAACTGTCCCGCCCAGGCGAGTGCGGTGTCGTAGACGTCGTCGGGTGCCACGACCTCGTCGACGAGCCCCATCTCCAGCGCCTCATCCGCGGCGACGAAACGCCCGGTGAAGATCATGTCCTTGGCCTTGGCCGGACCGATCAGCCGCGCCAGCCGCTGGGTTCCGCCGCCACCGGGGATCACACCCAGCAGGATCTCCGGCACGCCGAGCTTGGCGTTGTCGCCGGCAATGCGCCGGTCGGCGCCGAGTGCCACCTCGAGCCCACCGCCGAGTGCGTAGCCGGTGATGGCCGCGACCGTCGGTTTGGGGATCTCCGAGATGGCACCCAGCGCCGACTGCAGGCGGCCGGCCACCTTGCTCATCTGGGCGTAGGTCATCTCGTTCATCTCTTTGATGTCGGCACCAGCGGCGAGGACCTTCGGCCCGCCGTAGATGACGACGGCCTTGATGTCGTCGCGCACTGTCGCCTCGTCGGCAGCAGCCGCGAGTTCGTTCTGTACCTGCCGGTTCAGCGCGTTCATGGGCGGACGGTTCAACCGGATGGTGCCGACTCCGGGATGATCGTCGGATGTCTCGAGTGTGACGAACTCAGCCATGGTCGAAGGCTACCGTTCGTCCGTCGCGACCGGGAGCGGAGGCCATACAGTTGGTCCATGGCCAAGGCCTCGAACGATGCCGGTGAACCGATCGAACTGCCGGTCGGTGACCGGATCATCCGGCTGTCCAGTCCGGAGCGCGTGTATTTCGCCGAGCGTGGCGAAACCAAGCGTGACCTCGCCGAGTATTACCTGGCAGTCGGCGACGGCATCGTCCGCGCGCTACGCGAACGACCATGCATGTTGCACCGATTTCCCCAAGGGGTCGACGGCAAGAAGGTACACCAGAAGCGCATTCCGGCCGGTGCGCCCGACTGGCTCGAGACGGTCGAACTCTGGTTTCCGCGGTTCGGCCGTACCGCCGACGAACTATGTGTCACCGAGTTGGGCAGTGTGATCTGGGCGGTGCAGATGTCCACCGTCGAGTTCCATCCCTGGAACTCCCGACGCGACGATCCCGAGTCCCCCGACGAGTGGCGGATCGACCTCGATCCCATGCCCGATTGCCCGTTCTCTCGCATCCAGCGGGTCGCCCACGTCGTCGAAGAAGTGCTCGACGAACTCGGGATGCGCGGCTTCCCCAAGACCTCGGGCGGCCGTGGCCTGCATATTTATGTACGAATCGAACCAGAGTGGGGCTTCGCCGACGTACGCCGGGCCGCCCTGGCGTTCGCCCGCGAGATCGAGCGACGCGCACCCGACGACGTCACCACCACCTGGTGGCGCAAGGATCGCGACCCGACCGCGGTGTTCGTCGACTACAACCAGAACACCCGCGATCACACGATGGCCTCGGCTTACTCGGTGCGCGGCAACCCGCGCGGCACGGTGTCCGCACCGATCAGGTGGGACGAGATCGATGACATCGCTCCGGACGACTTCACCATCGCGACGATGCCGGACCGGTTCGTCGAGATCGGCGACCTGCACGCCGAGATCGACGACGTCGCCCACCGCCTCGACACGCTGCTGGAATGGGCCGACCGCGACGACATCGGCGTCGGAACCGATGAGCCCGACGTCATCGATATGGATCGGTGATCGCGCGGACGCGATAACCCGTCACCGACTCAGTCCGGGTACCTTCCGCTCGGCAGCGACGGCGAAATAGCGCTCCGAGCCGTCGAACTTGAGGCCGGCAAGACCCGCACCCGGCTCCACCGACGGTTCGATGGCCGCCACCTCGCGCTCGGCGGCGAGGATCTCGGTCACCGAGCCGAACTCACTGAGATGGGTCAGCTGCGCCCAGGTCGGCGGCAACAGAACGTGCTTGTCGGCGACCCAGAGGTCGAGCGCAGCGCGCGGGGTGGCCCACCCGGCCACCTCGGCCTCGGTGGTCTTGTCGTCGGCGGTCTGCCCCGACGGCAGTGCGGCGATGAAGAACCGCGTGTCATATCGACGTTTCTCGATGATCGGGGTGATCCAGTGCGCCAGCGGGCGCAGCAGGTCGGCCCGCAGACTGAGTCCGGCATCGCGGAGGAACTGCGCGAACGACAACGACTTGTCCACGAGGCCGGTCCGTTCGGCGCCGAAGCTGTCCGGATCGGGAAACGAGCCGTCGGGCCGGGACGCCAGCAGGACACCACACTCCTCGAACGTTTCGCGGACCGCCGCGCACACCAAAGATTGCGCGGTCTGTTCGTCGGTGTGGAACGCGTGGGCCCACCAGTCGGCGCCGGGCCCCGTCCAGTCGATATCCGCTTCGGCGTCGCGCGGGTCGACGCCCCCACCGGGAAAAACCGTGACGCCGCCGGCGAAGGCCATCTGCTGCACTCGACGCTGGAGGAAGACCTCAGGCCCGTCGGCGGTGTCTCGTACGAGGACCACCGTGGCGGCGTCTCGCAGCGGGGCGGGTTCGGTCGGCTGCGATGAACTCATGATGGTCGTCTCCTGTCTGACGTAATCGGTGGTCCGATTCCCCTGACAGTAACGCCCTCGGGTCAACCGGCTGCGCGCCGATGCCCGCCGGCCCGCCGCGCACGGCGGGCGAAGTACCGGCCGCCCGGTCGGCTCAGAGTGATGCGCTGCCGAAACGCGGTCGACAAATTCTCACTGGTGAGCACGTCGTCGAGTAGTCCCTGCGCCACTATTTCCCCCTCGGAGAGCAGCATCGCATGGGTGAACCCGTCCGGGATCTCCTCAACGTGATGGGTCACGAGCACCATCGCCGGCGCCTCCGGATCCGCGGCGAGACGCCCGAGCCGATCCACGAGTTCCTCGCGGCCCCCGAGGTCGAGGCCCGCGGCCGGTTCGTCGAGCAGCAACAGCTCGGGGTCGGTCATCAGCGCGCGTGCGATGAGCACGCGTTTGCGCTCCCCCTCGGACAGCGTGCCGAAGCTCCGGTCCGCCAGATGCTCGGCACCCATCGATTCCAGCGATTCCACGGCCTGGCCACGATCCATGTCGTCGTAGCTCTCCCGCCACCGCCCGACCACCGAGTAGCCGGCGGAGATCACCAGGTCGCTGACGATCTCGTTCGGCGGCACCCGCTCGGCGAGCGCCGCGCTCGAGACTCCGATCCGGGTGGACAGCTCGCGCACCTCCACTCTGCCGAGCTGCTCGTTGAGCACGAACGCGGTGCCCGAGGTGGGATGCTCCTGCGCCGAGGCCAGCCGCATCAGCGACGTCTTGCCCGCGCCGTTGGGCCCGATGATCACCCAGCGTTCGTCGAGCTCCACCTGCCAGGTCACCGGGCCCACCAGGGTGTTGCCACCCCGCACGAGAGTGACATCGCGGAAGTCGACCAAGAGATCGGGATCGGATTCGTACACGTCGTCGGCGCCACTGCGATCACTCGGTTTCGTCACCCCCCTATCGTGCACCACGTCTCGCGTACCCGTCGTGAGCAGGGCGACACATCCTCGGGCAGAACACAATCGGGCAGCGTGGAATACCCGACGGGACCGCCGCCTTGAGAAGGACATGAGTGTTGACTTGTCCATCCTCGACCTGGCTCAGGTCGGCTCCGGTGAAACGGTCGGTGAGAGCTTTGCCGCCAGCGTGGACATGGCGCAGCGCGCCGAGGCCTGGGGCTACCGACGCATCTGGTACGCCGAGCACCACAACATGTCCAGTATCGCCTCGGCCGCGCCGGCGGTACTGATCGCGCATATCGCCGCACACACCGAAACCATCCGACTGGGCGCGGGCGGGGTCATGTTGCCCAACCATTCGCCGCTGGCCATCGCCGAACAGTTCGGCACACTCGCCGAGTTGCATCCCGGGCGCATCGACCTGGGGTTGGGCCGCGCGCCCGGCGGAGACCAACAGACGTTTGCCGCCCTTCGTCGGAGCATGGCTTCGGCGGATCGGTTCCCCTCCGACGTCCTGGAGCTGCAGGCATATCTGCGCGGCCGCTCCCGGGTCGAGGGCGTTAATGCCACTCCCGGCGCCGGCACCGACATCCCGCTCTACATCCTCGGGTCGTCGTTGTTCGGCGCGCAGTTGGCCGCCGCCCTGGGGCTGCCGTACGCGTTCGCATCGCACTTCGCCCCGCAGGCGCTGGAAGAGGCGGTGGCCCTGTATCGACGGGAGTTCCAACCGTCCGAGCAGCTCGACGCTCCGTACGTGATCGCCGGGGTGTGTGTGATCGCCGACGAGGACGAGGCCGTGGCTGCCGAACAGCTCCGCAAGGCCAAGCGGGCCCGGGTCAACGCGTTGTTCGCCCGGGATCGCCGGTTCTCCGACGAGGAGGCCGATATGGTGCTCGACATGCCGCAAGGTCGGCAGATCGAGGCGATGATGACGTACTCCGGCGTCGGCACCCCGGCGCAGGTCACCGACTACCTGGACTGGTTCACCGGCCATGCGCACGCCGACGAGCTCATCGTCGCGTCGATCGCCCCGGATCGCGACGTCTGGCTCAACACCTTGGCCCATATCGCGCCAGCACGAGCGTTGTCGGCGGCTGGTGACTGACCACCGGCGTGTCAGACCCCGGGTCCGGCCAGGCGGAAATCGGCGAAGTCGAAGCCGGGTGACACGACGCAACTGACCAGCGCTGGTTCATCCCCGACCGGCCGCGCGCGTTGCCACGTCGCCGGGGGCACCACGGCTTGGGGCTGCTGCCCATTCGCGACATCGGAACCGACGACGATCCCGGTCGGTGTCCTCGGCTCCTCGGCGTCGCCGCCGAGTTCGAGCAGGACCGGTGATCCCCGATGGTAAAGCCACAGCTCGGTGCTTCTGACGGCGTGCCACGCCGACCGTTCTCCCGGCAACAGCAGGAACAGGATCGCCGTGGCCGCAGCGCGGTCGCCCGAATAGCTCTGCGGCAGGACGCCGGCGGGCACGGTCACCGGGCTGCGCCAGGTCTCTCGGTACCAGCCGCCTTCCGGATGCGCCACCAGGCCCAGTTCGCGCGCCCACGGCGGTAGCAGGTGCTCGTTCATGAATCGATCACCTCCGCGATCACCGTCACCGAACCGGGCGCGATCTCGGTGAACCCGGCATCGCGCACCGCCACCGCGTCACCGCGGGCATCGGCGTCGAGCAGTGCTGCGAACGACTGCGGGGTGGCCGCGCGGACCGTCAACGGACAGCCCGCGCTCCGCCAGGAGCGTGCCTGCTCTGGTTCCATCAGCTTCACCGCGAGCATCGCCGCGTGCCCCACCTGTGCGGCCGCCTTGCCCACGGTCATCGTCACTCCCGGGTTGAGCCAGAGGACGACCCCCGCGTGATCCGGGTCTGACGAGGGCTCACCTGGCAGGTCCGTGCCGCCGATCTGCAGGCGCGAGATCCGGCGATCAACATCCCCCACCCGCCCGGGTACCAGCGCGCGTGCCTGTGCCCCGCCCTCGGTCACAGTCAGACCCCAGACTTCTTGCGCCGCAGCCCATTGTGCACCTCGAGCACGCCGCGCGATCTTCCGGATGCGGGCGGCACACCAGGCGTCCATCGGCGTCGCCCAGGGGCCGTCGCCACCGCAACGATCGTCGAGACACAACAACGCGACGGCGCGCGCCGCGGCAATCAGTACGTCCGCACGCGCCGGTGGCTCCGTCTTCTCGATGCGCAACACCATCTGCATGGCCAGCACGTCGGCAGGGTCCGCCGGATCCGCACCGCCGCCGACATAGGTCTGCAGGCGCCGGAATGCGTCGTCGAACGGATCGTCAACGCCGCCGTTGATCGCGAGATTCTCCGGCATGACGGCCGTCAGCTGAGCGGTACTCGACGCAGCACCCCGTCGGCGGCGTCGGCCGCCTCGATCTCGTCGCGGGTGACACCGAGGATGAACAGGACCGCATCGAGGAAGGGGTGACTCAGCGCGGCGTCGGCGACCTCACGCAACGCAGGTTTGGCGTTGAAGGCGATCCCCAAGCCGGCCACGCTGAGCATGTCGATGTCGTTGGCACCATCGCCCACCGCGATGGTCTGCTCCATGGCGACCCCGACCTGATCGGCGAACGCCCGCAACGCCTTCGCTTTGCCGGCCCGGTCGACCACCTCGCCGATCACCCGGCCGGTCAGTTTGCCGTCGACGATCTCGAGCGTGTTGGCCCGCACGAAGTCCAGTTCGAGTTCGTGCGCCAGGCCATCGATGACCTGTCGGAAGCCGCCGGAGACCACACCGCAGTGGTATCCGAGCCGGTGCAGGGTACGGATGGTGGTGCGTGCGCCCGGCGTCAGTTCCAGCGAACTCGCGACGTCGTCGATGACGCTGGCATCGAGTCCGGCGAGCACAGCCACGCGCTGATGCAGCGATTCGGAGAAGTCCAGTTCGCCGCGCATCGCGGCCTCGGTGACCGCCGCCACCTCGGCTTCGCGGCCGGCACGCGCCGCGAGCATCTCGATGACCTCGCCCTGGATCAGGGTGGAGTCGACGTCGAAGACGATGACCCGTTTGGCGCGTCGCGCCAGACCGCCGCGTTCCACCGCGATGTCGACGCCGTGATCGGCCGCGACCGCGGCGAGGCCCTTACGCAATGCGGCATCGGCGGCCACGTCGTCACGTCCGGTGCTGACCATCAACTCGAGTCCGGTGAGTGGGTAGTCGGCCACCCCCCGGATGGAGTCGATGTTGACGCCCTGCTTCGCCAGCGCTCCGGCCAGCGCCCGGAATGCGCGCGCGGTGACCGGACTTCCCAGCACCACCACCGCGTGACTCGACGGACGACGGCCGGCACTGGCTGCACCCACTTCGACGATGACGTCGATCCCTATCGAGGCCATCGCCTGTTCGACGACATCTTGGACTTCCTCGGCATCGCCGGCGGCGGACACCAGCACGCCGAGGGTGAGGCGGCCGCGGATGACGACCTGTTCGACGTCGAGCAGGCTGACCTGCTGACCGGCCAGCGCACCCATCAGCACCGAGGTGACGCCGGGTTTATCCGGTCCGGTGACGGTGATCAGAACTGTTGTGTCGCTCGATTCGTTGACCAC
Source organism: Gordonia aquimaris (assembly GCF_026262595.1). NCBI lineage: Bacteria > Bacillati > Actinomycetota > Actinomycetes > Mycobacteriales > Gordoniaceae > Gordonia > Gordonia aquimaris. The sequence continues at coordinate 69,714 of NZ_JAPKFM010000010.1, forward strand.
GTGTTTCGCAGAGTGCGTGCGCGTCAGCGCGGATCCGGGTCCGGCGAACCCTCGTGGTCACCGACCGTCAACGGACTACGTCGCGCGTCTTCCATGTGGCGGTCCTTGCCCGAGTTGTGACCGGCCCCGACGTGCGCCTCGGCGCGCATCCGTTCGATCATGTGCGGATAGTGCAGCTCGAACGCCGGACGTTCGGAACGAATCCGGGGCAGCTCGGTGAAGTTGTGCCGCGGGGGCGGGCAGCTGGTGGCCCACTCGAGCGAGTTGCCGAAGCCCCACGGGTCGTCGACGGTCACGACCTCGCCGTAGCGGTAGCTACGGAAGACGTTCCACAGGAACGGCAGTGTCGACAGGCCCAGGATGAACGCACCGACCGTGGAGATGGCGTTCAGCGTGGTGAACCCGTCGGACGGCAGGTAGTCGGCGTAACGGCGCGGCATACCCTCGTTACCCAGCCAGTGCTGCACCAGGAAGGTGGTGTGGAAGCCGATGAACGTCAGCCAGAAGTGGATCTTGCCCAGTCGTTCGTCGAGCATGCGTCCGGTCATCTTGGGGAACCAGAAATAGATGCCGGCGTAGGTGGCGAACACGATGGTGCCGAAGAGCACGTAGTGGAAGTGCGCGACCACGAAGTAGCTGTCGGACAGGTGGAAGTCCAGCGGCGGGCTCGCCAGCAGCACACCGGTCAGACCACCGAAGAGGAAGGTGACGATGAAGCCCACCGAGAACAGCATCGGTGTCTCGAACGTCATGTGACCGCGCCACATCGTGCCTATCCAGTTGAAGAACTTCACACCGGTCGGCACCGCGATCAGGAAGGTCATGAAGGAGAAGAACGGCAGCAACACCGCACCGGTGACGTACATGTGGTGCGCCCACACCGCGACCGACAGGGCCGCGATGGCCAGCGTCGCATAGATCAGACCGGAGTAGCCGAAGATCGGCTTGCGCGAGAACACCGGGAAGACCTCGGACACGATGCCGAAGAACGGCAGCGCGATGATGTAGACCTCGGGATGTCCGAAGAACCAGAACAGATGCTGCCAGAGGATGACGCCACCGTTGGCCGGGTCGTAGAGGTGAGCACCGAATTGGCGGTCGACCTCCAGGCCCATCAGTGCGGCGGTCAGCAGCGGGAAGACCAGCAGGATCAGCACGCTGGTGACCAGGATGTTCCAGGTGAAGATCGGCATGCGGAACATCGTCATACCGGGCGCGCGCAGACAGACGACCGTGGTCACCATGTTCACCGCACCGAGGATGGTGCCCAGACCACTGACGGCCAGACCCATGATCCACAGATCAGCGCCGTAACCCGGCGAGTGGATCGCGTCGGTCAATGGCGTGTATGCGGTCCAGCCGAAGTCGGCGGCACCACCCGGGAGCAAGAAGCCGCTGAGCGCGACGCAGGCACCGAAGACGAACAACCAGAAGCCGAACGCGTTGAGCCGCGGGAAGGCGACGTCCGGCGAGCCGATCTGCAGCGGCAGCACGAAGTTGGCGAAGCCGATCACGATCGGGGTCGCATACAGCAGCAGCATCACCGTGCCGTGCATGGTGAACAGCTGGTTGAACTGCTCCGTCGACAGGAACTGCATACCAGGGTGGGCGAGCTCACCACGCATCAGCAGCGCCATCAGTCCGCCGATCAGGAAGAAGGCGAAGCAGGCGGTGATGTACATCATGCCGATCAGCTTGTGATCGGTTGTGGTGATCAGCTTGTAGATGAACGAACCCTTGGGCTGGTAGCGCTCCGGAAAGGGACGCACTGGAGCCACTTGCGTGGTGGGCTGGTCAACCGCGGTCACAGATCCTCCTCGTTGCACAACCGCCGGGGTCGGTCACCTGCTACTTCCCCGCGGTCGCCACATGAACAAAACGAGCGCTGGTAACTGATCCTAAACCCTCATACAGACGGTGGCCGAGTGGGTCCTACGATCTGTCGTATTCGAGCTCATCCATCCACTGTAGCCGCAGGTCAGTGAGCTAGGGGAGGCCGACGCGCGGCGCGCTGGCGAGCGCGTGGGCATCCATCGGGACCGACCGGATCCGCCGCGGGAGGTCGACGGGTCCGCCGGTGCTAGCGTGATCGCGTGCATCGCAGTGTGGTGACCCCGCTTCCGACCGGCCGCCATCGAGCCTCGTGGCCCCGGCGGGTTCCGCGCGTGGGCGGCGTCGCGGTGGCGGTTCTGCTGGCCGGCGCGCTGGCAGCGTGTGCTGGCGAGGAACCGTTGACGACGCCGGACGGGTCACCCATCTCGACGGTGACCACCCGGGTCGCCGAGGTCAACATCGTCAACGCCGATCGCGATCTGACACGCACCTGCCTGGCACCGACCGCACCCGATGCCGGGCAGACCGACGTCGCGCGCATCGCGGTGACCGACCCGGGCCTGCTCGATCCGATCTGCGCACTCGGCATCGGACCCAAGGTGGTCGCGGTGACGTCCGACGCAGGCTCGATACCCACCTACCTCGGCCCCCAACTCGGATCTGTCCCGACCATCGGCACCTCGCCGGACCCGGCGACGGCCGGCGAAGCAGACCCCGACGTCGTGCTCACCACCGACCGATCGGCGGCGTCGGCCGAGGCCTTCGCCGATGCCCGCGTGGTGACAATTCCGACCGACGGCGATTGGCAGGCGCAGTTCCAGGCGGTCGCCGACGCGCTCGGGCGCAGCGAGAGCGGCACCCGACTGCTCGAGGAGTTCCGGACCGAGACCCGCAAGACCGGCCGACGGATGGACGCCGCGCACAACCAGGTGTCTCTGGTCCGGTTCACCGGAGACTCGGAGATGATCGCGGGCACCGACAGTTTCGCCGGTCAGATCTTGTCGATGGTCGGAGTACAGCGACCGGAGCCGCAGCGCTCACCGCGATCGTCCACGGTCACCGACCAGAACTTCACCGATGCCGACGCCGACCTGATCTACGTCAGCTTCGTCGGCGACGAGGGTCAGGCGCACGGAGAAGACGTCCTGCTCAGCGATCGTTGGCTGGACATGGGCGCACCGACCTGGAAACGGGTGCTGTCAGTGGACGACGACATCTGGTATCGCTCGTCCGGCCTCGCGGCCGCCTGGCTGGTGCTCAACGACCTGAAGGGATCTCTCGATGGCAACTCGTGACCTCGCCCAGCTCGCCCAGACCCTGCTGGATCTACACCGTCCCGGCGATCCCGGTGTGTTCCCCACTGTGTGGGACGCCTGGTCGGCAAACATCGCCGCCGACGCCGGCTTCGCCGCGCTGACCGTCGGCAGTCATCCGGTGGCCGACTCGATCGGTCGTGCCGACAACGAGGGAATGACCTTCGACGAACTGCTCACCCGGGTGCGTCAGATCACCACGGCGGTCGAGATCCCGATCTCCGTCGACATCGAGTCAGGCTATGCCGAGGAGCCGGCACGTCTCGTCGATGGTCTGCTCGAGGCCGGCGCCGTCGGCCTCAACATCGAGGACACCGTCCACTCCGAAGGTGGTCGGTTGCGGTCGGCGACCGAACACGCCGACCTGGTGGGAGCGTTGCGGGCCGCCGCCGACGCCGCGGGTGTCGCGGTGGTGATCAACGCCCGCACCGACGTGTTCCTCAAACAGGTCGGCGAGGAGTCCGACCGGGTGGACCTTGCCATCTCCCGGCTCCGGCTGTGCGCCGAGGCCGGGGCACGATCGTTGTATCCGGTGGGCTTCCACAGCGACGACGTCCACCGTCGCCTGGCGGCGGAGTTGCCGTTACCGGTCAACGCGATCGGTCATCCCGCGCAGGACAATCGGGCACATCTCGCGGGACTCGGCGTCGGACGCGTCAGTTTTGGCCCGCTGTGGCAGATGAGCCTGGCCGAGCGGGCTCGCGAGTTGTTGACAGCCTGGCGCTGAGGCGGCCGGCGTCGGGGCGAGCATGTCCGACGGAGCGATTAGGCTCATCGGTGATTTGTTATGCCAGTCGATACACACCGAACCACTTCCTCCGGGCACCCAGGTGCCCTGCCCCTGCATGCGCTGTGGCGACCGGGGGTAGGACTGGCACTGTGGTGGTCGCGATCCGATGTCGGGCCCGACGACCTTCCCGAGGCGATCGGGGATCAATTGGCACGGCGGCGTTCTCGGCGGGAGATCACGATTACCGGGCCTGGCTCCGGCCGTGAGTTCATCAGCAGCATGACCTTGAGCACGTCGTCGGCGGTCGCACTGCTCGATCTGACCCGCCCGTACCCGGTCAGCGGCGAGATCGCGTGGTATCGGTATCTACTCGACGGCGTCCGCCGATCGGTCGCCGCCGGTTCGGTGGCCCCCGGCGTCGCCGACATCGCCGGCGAATCGCTTCTGCGTTGGCAGTCGGTACCGACGCCGGCATGGCGCAGTTGGCTGGCTGTGGTGGCGGCGGCCGCACCAGGGTTGGTCGCGGCCAACGGTGGCGCCGAGGCGATCACCGACATGATCGCCGAACTCGTCGACCACGAGTGTCGCGGCCGAATCGCGGCCGCCGGGCCGTTGATCGCCGACGATCCCCCCGCGGCATGGCTGATACGAGCACTGGCCACGGAACCACCGCCGCTATCACCATCGATGCGATCTCGACTACACATGGCGCAGTCGGCCTGGATGCAATGGAATCAGGCTGCACCGCAAGATGATTCGATGCTGATACTGCGACTGCACGAACCTGACGACGATGATGTGGAGTACGCCACCCGGCGGGCCGCCGATCAGCCCACCCTGTGGCGTCTACAGGTGTGCCGTCGCCATGCCGACGGTCGCATCCACGCGGTGGAACCGCAGCATCTCGACCAGCACGAACTCGATCGTGTCACCAGTGGCCTCGCCACCGCCGTCCGCGCCTTTCCCGAGTTGGCGCAGGCAGAACCCGACCGGCACTCCCTCGACTTCCTGCTGACCACACCCACCGTAGAGAAGCTGTTCGTCGAGGGCGCTGCCGCGTTGACCGAGGCCGGCTGCCCGGTGCTGCTGCCCCGGACTGTGGCCGAGGTGCGCCCGACGCTGGGGCTGCGCGCCCGGCCGGTGGCCACCAGCACCGGGCGCGCCGCGCAGATCGGCGTCGCCGAGATCGACGAGTTCGAATGGCGGTTGGCCCTGGGTGACACACCCGAGGCGATGACCCTGTCGGAGGCCGATCTCACCGACCTCGCCCGTCGTCAAGGCGACCTCGTCAAGATCCGCGGCACCTGGGTTCGCGCCGAAGGAGGTGCCCTGCACCGGGCCGCCGCGTTCATCCTCGGCCAACGTGCGCACGGCACATCGGACCATCCGGCCGACATGGGTGAGTTGTTCAATCTCGTCGTCGACTCCGTACCGGTACCGGTCACCTCGATCGACGGCCTGGCATGGCTCGACGACATCGCGGCCGGCGGTCGGCTGCGGCCCGCGGAGCTGCCCCCGCCGGCGACGCTGTGCGCACAATTGCGGCCCTACCAGCACCGCGGACTCGAATGGCTGGCCTACCTGTCCGACCATCGGATCGGCGGGGTGCTGGCCGACGATATGGGCCTCGGCAAGACGATCCAGATAATCGCACTTCTGTGCCATGAGAGAGGCGATCATCACGATCGAGCCGAGCCCGCGCCTGCTGCCGGTCCCACGCTGGTCATCTGCCCGATGTCGGTCGTCGGGAACTGGGAACGGGAGATCGAACGCTTCGCCCCGCATCTGCGGGTGGTGGTCCATCACGGGACGTCGCGCGCGGGGCACGCGACGATCGGCGAGGTCCTCGCCGGCGCGGACGTCGTGCTCACCACGTTCGCCATCGCCACCCGGGACCGGGAGATCCTCGGCCAGCGGACCTGGCGCCGGATCGTCGTCGACGAGGCACAGCATCTCAAGAACGTGGCCACCAAAGCAGCGAAGGCCGTGCGGGGCTTACCCGCCGAGCACCGGATCGCGCTCACGGGGACGCCGGTGGAGAATCGGCTGGAGGACCTGAGAGCAGTGATCGATCTGGTCAATCCGGGCATGCTGGGGTCGGCATCGCGGTTCCGCGCCCGGTTCGCCGAACCCATCGAACGCGATCGCGACCCGGCCGCGCTGCGGCGCCTCAACGCATTGACGCAACCGTTCATCCTTCGACGCGAGAAGACCGATCCGTCGATCATCACCGATCTACCCGAGAAGACCGACATCACGGTGCGTGCCAACCTCAGCCTCGAGCAGGCGGCGCTGTACCGCGCGGTCATCGACGAGCTGATGGAGGCGCTGCGCAGCAAACAGCAACGCACCATCCGTCGGCGCAACATCCTTGCCGCACTGACCCGACTCAAGCAGGTGTGCAATCATCCGGCGCATTATCTGGCCGACGGATCCGCGATGATGCGTCGTGGCAGGCACCGGTCGGGCAAGGTCGAGTTGGTGCTCGACATTCTCTCCACCGCGGCGGCCGAAGGCGATCGGGCGCTGGTGTTCACCCAGTTCGCGGCGTTCGGTGAGTTGTTGTCATCCTGGCTCGCCGAATCGCTGGGCACCGATATCCCGGTGCTGCACGGTGGCGTCAACCGCACCGACCGCGATGCGATGGTCGCCCGTTTCCAGAGCGGCGACGGTCCGCCGGCCCTGATCGCCACCCTCAAGGCCGGGGGCACCGGACTGAACCTGACGGCCGCGAACCATGTGCTGCATGTGGATCGCTGGTGGAATCCCGCGGTCGAGGACCAGGCCACCGATCGTGCCTACCGGATCGGCCAACATCAGCGCGTCCAGGTGCACCGATTCCTGTGCGTCGGGACATTGGAGGAGCGGATCGACGAGATGATTTCCGCCAAGCGTGAGCTGTCGCGACTCACGGTGCGGTCCGGCGAGACCTGGTTGACCGAGCTCGGCAACGACGAGTTGTTCGACCTGTTCGCACTGCGCGACGAGGCGGTCAGCGAGTGAGCCCGCGCGGCAGTCAACGTCGGACGCCCAGGGCCTCGGCGGCTCGCGCGTACGGCGCGACCCGGTGGGGCCGTAGTTTTGTCGACGTCGTCGAGGGCGCGCACACCGGCGATGCGGATCATCGGCGGATCACTCAGGCGCGGCGGTACTTTCGCGACCACCACGCCGAGCGCCTGCAGATCGGCGTGGCCCGCGTGACCGCATCGGTGCGTGGTAGTCAGCTCGACCCGTTCGAGGTGACCCTCACCATGCGAGCCGTCGATCCGGCGACCGTGGTCGCCCTGTTGCGTACGAACGACGCGACCGGAGAGCTGATGGCATTGACGCGCGGGGAGCAACCGTCGGCAATCGGCGAGTTGATCATGCCGACCGAGTCGGCCGACATCGCCGCCGACTGCACGTGTCCGGATGAGTCACCGCGGTGCATACACGTGTTGTGCGTCGCCTACGAGGTGGCCGCCGAGATCGACCGCAGTGCCGCGACCCTGCTCACCGTGATGGGTACCGACACCGTGCAGTTGCTGGCCGCGGCAAGCGAAGCCACGGCGCCGGCGGACGACTCACCGGCGGCCGACCGCGACACGGCGGTGGTTCCGGCCGTCGACTTCTACGGCACCAACGCCACGCTGCCGCCGCTGCCCACTCCCGGGCGGATGAACCCGATCATGGACCTCGATGCCGATGCGCTCCGCAAAGCGTTGCGCGCCTCGGGTATCGCGCCTGGCGACATCGGCGAGGCCATCGACCTGCTCGACGATCTCTACGACCGCATCCGCGACCGCCCGATTTCGTAGTATGGACCGGCGAAAATCGCCGGTCCGTACTACAAGACGCAAGGTGTCAGAAGTCCCAGTCCTCGTCCTCGGTGTTGACGGCCTTACCGATGACATACGAGCTGCCCGAGCCGGAGAAGAAGTCGTGGTTCTCGTCGGCGTTGGGTGACAACGCCGACAGAATCGCCGGGTTCACGTCGGTCTCGTCCTTGGGGAACATCGCCTCGTAGCCGAGGTTCATCAGCGCCTTGTTGGCGTTGTAGCGCAGGAACTTCTTGACGTCCTCGCTGAGGCCGACCTCGTCGTAGAGGGCCTCGGTGTAGTCGGACTCGTTGTCGTAGAGCTCGAACAGCAGCTCGAAGGTGTAGTCCTTGAGCTCTTGGCGACGTTCGGGGCTCTGCACCTCGAGACCGCGCTGGTACTTGTAGCCGATGTAGTAGCCGTGCACGGCCTCGTCGCGAATGATCAGCCGGATCAGGTCGGCGGTGTTGGTGAGCTTGGCGCGGCTGCTCCAGTACATCGGCAGATAGAAGCCGGAATAGAACAGGAACGACTCGAGCAGCGTGGAGGCGACCTTGCGCTTGAGCGGGTCGTCGCCACGGTAGTAATCCATGACGATCTGCGCCTTGCGCTGCAGCTGCTCGTTCTCCTCCGACCAGCGGAACGCCTCGTCGATCTCCTTGGTGGAGCACAGCGTGGAGAAGATGGAGCTGTAGCTCTTGGCGTGCACCGACTCCATGAATGCGATGTTGGTGAGCACCGCCTCCTCGTGCGGCGTGGTCGCATCCGGGATCAGCGAGACCGCACCGACGGTGCCCTGGATGGTGTCCAGCAGCGTCAGGCCGGTGAAGACCCGCATCGTCAGCTGCTTCTCGTACTCGGTGAGGGTGTGCCACGACTGGATGTCGTTGGACACCGGCACCTTCTCCGGCAACCAGAAGTTGCCGGTGAGGCGATCCCAGACCTCGGCGTCCTTCTCGTCGGGGACGCGGTTCCAGTTGATCGCGGAGACGCGGTCGACGAGCTTCAGTTTCTCAGGCATTTCAACTTCCGCTTTCTTCATTCGTTGTTGTGGCCGCGTCCTCAACGCAGTATCGACAAGTGTCTTTGAACACGCCTTTGTTCGTGTGATAGCGAGTGTGAGCACTTCGCTTGCTGGATGGCTGCGGTCGTCCCTTTCGAGTTGCCGACGTCTTGGCACGTGTCTCATCGCTCGCTCGGCGTCCGAAGTTCGGATTCCCCGAGCCTCGTCGCTGCTCGGAGAGACGCTGCCTGGATTCGGCAGACATCGTGTGTCCGTAGCCTGGATGGTCGATCCCGAACTTACCGAAGTTCGGGTTGGCCGCTCCTGTAATGGAACCTCGTCGCTCGACTGACCACTTCGCTCGCTGTTCGTCCGAGTGCGTTCGCCCGAAGAATGGATTTTCTTGTGCGAACCGACTTACTCCCTTCCGACCGGTTGACCGAATTCGAGCTGCTTCGCGCATCTCTTCGGTCCATACAACGCCGGTAGGACCCAGCCCCCCGGAGGCCAGATTGAGTAACGGCTGACCGTCACGACGTAGGTAGGCAATCCACGCGATTTCAGCCTGCCCCAAGTCGTCCAGTCCGTCGATCCAATCGAGCTCATCGGCTATTACATTGTCGCGATCTTGCTTTCGCAGCCAGTCGTAGAACGGAGTCTTTCGGCCAGCTGCAGCAACCTTGAAATGTTGCTGTAAGCGTCTGGACGCAGTCTTGGTTGTAAGCCCGATATAGCGATAGTCGTACTCTGGCCGCAAGCGGACTCCGTATATGACACCGTACTTCGCGATTGTCATGGTCACACCATCCACGAACAGTTGGTCAGGCTGTCACAACATGCAGGAAACGCAATTTTCCACCTCAGTCCCCTCGAGAGCGAGCTGACGCAGACGGATGTAATACAGCGTCTTGATCCCCTTGCGCCACGCGTAGATCTGCGCCTTGTTGACGTCGCGGGTGGTGGCGGTGTCCTTGAAGAACAGGGTGAGACTCAGCCCCTGGTCGACGTGCTGGGTCGCCGCGGCGTAGGTGTCGATGACCTTCTCGTACCCGATCTCATACGCATCCTGGTAGTACTCCAGGTTGTCGTTGGTCATGTACGGCGCCGGGTAATAGACGCGGCCGATCTTGCCTTCCTTGCGGATCTCGATCTTCGCGGCCACCGGGTGGATCGAGCTGGTCGAGTGGTTGATGTAGGAGATCGATCCGGTCGGCGGGACGGCCTGCAGATTCTGGTTGTAGATACCGTCGCGCTGCACGGCGGCCTTCAGCTCCCGCCAGTCGTCCTGGGTGGGAATGTGAATTCCGGCCTGGCCGAACAGGTCGCGTACCTTCTGGGTCTCCGGCTCCCACACCTTCTCGGTGTACTTGTCGAAGAACTCCCCGCTGGCGTACTTCGACTTCTCGAAGCCGCCGAAGGCATGGCCACGTTCACGCGCGATCTTGTTCGACGCCCGCAGCGCGTGGAACAGCACCGTGTAGAAGTAGATGTTCGTGAAGTCGACACCTTCGTCGCTGCCGTAGAAGATCCGTTCGCGGGCCAGGTAGCCGTGTAGATTCATCTGACCGAGGCCGATGGCGTGGGAGTCGTTGTTGCCCTTCTCGATCGAGGGCACCGAGGTGATCGAGGTCTGATCGCTGACCGCGGTGAGACCGCGGATCGCGGTCTCGATGGTCTGCCCGAAGTCGGGTGAGTCCATCGCCTTGGCGATGTTGAGCGACCCGAGGTTGCACGAGATGTCCTTACCGATGTGCGAGTAGGACAGATCGTCGTTGAACTCTGACGCGGTGGAGACCTGCAGGATCTCCGAGCACAGGTTGGAGTGGGTGATCTTGCCGTCGATCGGGTTGGCCCGGTTCACCGTGTCCTCGAACATGATGTACGGGTAGCCCGACTCGAACTGCAACTCGGCGAGGGTCTGGAAGAACTCGCGGGCCTTGATCTTGGTCTTGCGGATGCGCTTGTCCTCGACCATCTCGTGGTACGTGTCGGTCACGTTCACGTCGGCGAACGGCACTCCATAGACGCGCTCGACGTCATACGGGCTGAACAGGTACATGTCGTCGTTGTCCTTGGCGAGCTGAAAGGTGATGTCGGGGATCACCACGCCGAGCGACAACGTCTTGATACGGATCTTCTCGTCCGCGTTCTCCCGCTTGGTGTCGAGGAAGCGGTAGATGTCGGGATGATGGGCGTGCAGATACACCGCGCCGGCGCCCTGGCGCGCGCCGAGCTGGTTGGCGTAGGAGAACGAGTCCTCGAGCAGCTTCATGATCGGGATGACGCCCGAGCTCTGGTTCTCGATCTTCTTGATCGGCGCGCCGTGCTCACGGATGTTGGACAGCAGCAGCGCCACTCCTCCGCCGCGCTTGGAGAGCTGGAGAGCCGAATTGATCGACCTCCCAATGGATTCCATGTTGTCCTCGATGCGAAGCAAAAAGCAGCTCACCGGCTCACCACGCTGCTTCTTACCCGAGTTGAGGAAGGTCGGGGTGGCCGGCTGGAAACGCCCCTCGATGATCTCGTCGACGAGATGACGGGCCAGCGCCGTGTCACCGTCGGCCAGCGTCAGCGCGACCATGCACACCCGGTCCTCGAAGCGTTCCAGGAACCGCTTGCCGTCGAAGGTCTTCAGTGTGTAGCTGGTGTAGTACTTGAACGCGCCGAGGAACGTCGGGAATCGGAACTTCTTCGAGAACGCATGCCCGAACAGGAGTTTCACGAACTCGCGGTCGTACTTCGCGAGGACCTCGGGCTCGTAATAGTTCTCCTCGAGCAGGTAGTCGAGCTTCTCGTCGAGGTCATGGAAGAAGACCGTGTTCTGGTTGACGTGCTGCAGGAAGTACTGGTTGGCCGCCTCGCGGTCCTTGTCGAACTGGATGTTGCCGTCCCTGTCGTACAGGTTCAGCATCGCGTTGAGCGCGTGATAGTCCAATTCGCCGGGTTCGTGCCCCGACGGGCCGGGATGCACTCCGGACTTGCTGGCCGAGGCGGTGTCCGAGACGGGTGCGGCGGTTGGCGACACGAAAGACTCCTGCAGCTAGATGATTGTGGGCGAAACGGTACTCGTGGGGTCTGACAGTTCAGGCGCGCGAAACGCTCAGCGCGTCCCGGTCCGGATGGGTGAACGCCGAGCTCAGCGCGAAATCGGCCAGCCCGTCCCGTACCCGCTCGACATCGTCGACAGTGCCCATCAGCTCGAACCGATAGAGATTGGGCACCCGACACTTCCGCGAGACGATGTCGCCGGCGAGACAGAACTCCTCGCCGAAGTTGGTGTTCCCGGCCGCGATGACGGCGCGGATCAGCGAGCGGTTGTGGATGTTGTTGAGGAACTTGATGACCTGCTTGGGCACGTACCCGGATCGGTCGCCGGTCGCCTTGCCACCGCCATAGGTGGGCAGCACCAGCACGAACGGCTCATCGACGGTGAACACCGCAGGATCGCCGAGGACCGGGATACGCTGCGCGCGCAATCCGAGCTTCTCGACGAATCGATGCGTGTTCTCCGACACCGAGGAAAAATAGACGATCAGTGGCGCCGGGTGGGACGCCCGGACCGAAGCGTCGGGATTCGAGGCCTGGGTCACGATCGACCTCCAAACTCCTGACTCGTGTGCTACCTCGTGATCTCGCTTACCCCGATCGCACCATGATCGAACCCGACTTCCCCATCAGGCCGACAGAGGGGGATCAGGCAGCCGATGCGGCGAGGGCCTTGATGCGGTCCGGGCGGAAACCCGACCAGTGTTCGTCGCCGACGACCACCACGGGGGCCTGCAGGTAACCGAGCGCCATCACATAGTCGCGCGCCTCATCGTCGGTGCTGATGTCAACCACCTCGTAAGCCAGGCCCTGCTTGTCGAGGGCCTTGTAGGTGGCGTTGCACTGGACGCAGGCGGGCTTGGTGTAGACGGTGATGGCCATCAAAGTTCTCCTCGTGCGGTTCGATGCGTCTGTTGGATCAGGCTGGTCTGGTCGTCGTGTGTGCTGTGGCGTCCACCGCTGCCCGGGTGTCCACCATGTCGCCGGCATCGACCCATCCGGGCCGTCACCGTTCGGCCCTTGTCAGAGGAAACCGAACCCGCCACCTTCGCGCTCGACATCTGCATTCACGCTCTACATCTGTCTTCAACGCAGTGCGGTGGCCGCACTTTCCCAACGTGAAGATGGTGACCTATATCACCGTCTTCGAGGCGCTTTCCGCAGAATCACATTCGTGTTGGTAATCCGCCCTGCCGGTCTCCCAAACACTACACCTAGTGGCTGACAATTCGCACCACCACTAGAGGTTGTGAATAACATTCGTGAAAGTCGCAGGTCGCAGGCATACGAGATCGTGAAGTCGGGCGTGTCCGGCGTGTCGTCCACATGTTGTCCCCCGGCAGTCCACAAGGTGTCCCACGGCACTCCACAACCCCGCAAACGACCAACGCCGCCGCGAGCCCTTGCTCGCGGCGGCGCATCGTCACCATCGGTTGATCAGACCGACACCGACACCTCATCGGCCAGACGGCGAACCGCGTCCACCACCCCGGTGACGAGCTCCGCGTCGGCGAGTCCGTCGTCGGACATCGAGGAGGTCTGCAGCCCGAACTCGACCTCCTCGACGACGTGGCCGCCAGCGATCTTCACGGACTTACGGGTGTCTTCACGTGACCAGGTACCCGCGAACCGGCCCAATGCCGCGCCGATCACGCCGACCGGCTTGCCCGACAGGGCACCGGCACCGTACGGGCGCGAGAGCCAGTCGATGGCGTTCTTCAACACCGCGGGCATGGTGCCGTTGTACTCCGGGGTGACCAGCAGCACGGCGTCGGCCGCAGCGACCGCCTCACGCAACCCGGTGACGCCGTCGGGCAGAGTCGCACCTGACTCGATGGAGGGGTCGTCGTCCTCGCTGTAGAACGCCAGCCGGCCCAGACCATCGACCACGGTCACGGTGATGCCGGCCGGAGCCTTGTCGGCGGCGAGTTGGGCGAGACCTCGGTTGATCGATTCGCGGCGCAGACTGCCCACCAGCGCCACGATCTCCACATTGCGTTCGCTCATGGACGCTCCTCCTGTTATCCACGCACTCGATGGTTAGCCATTCGAAGTATCAAACGGCAGGCCGATCCCACCGATTCCCGATCCGCCCGAACCGTTACCCTCGTCACTGTGTCGAACGGTCCCGACGGCGGTTTCATACCTCTGAGCATGTCCGTCGGCGTCGGCGAACGGGCGGACACCGAACGGGCCGATGCCGCGCGGAATCGCCGCTTGCTGCTCGCGGCGGCCCAGAACCTCATCGACAATCACGGCGCCGCCGCCGTGACGATGGACGCGGTCGCCCGCGAAGCAGGTGTCGGCAAGGGCACCGTGTTCCGGCGCTTCGGCAGCCGGACGGGCCTGATGTTCGCGCTACTCGATCATTCAGAGTCGGAGATCCAGCGCGCCTACATCTCCGGGCCGCAACCATTGGGGCCGGGCGCTCCCCCGTTGGATCGCCTGCTCGCCTATGGCCGGGCCCGGCTCAAGCTCACCTCGAGCCATCTGGACATCCTGCTCGAGGCCGGCGGCGCCGGCGGCGACTTCATGAACCACCCGGTGTGGTCGGCGTCCAACCGCCATGTCCAGATCTTGCTGCATCAGTTGGGATTCGGCGATCGCCTCGACGTCATCTCGGTCGCGGTGCAGTCTCCGTTGAATGCGGCGGCGGTCAAGCATCTCGTCGAAGTCGCCGGCCTCGACCTAGAGACCATCACCGCCGAGTGGGAAGAGATGGTCCGCACCCTGGCGCGCGGCGTGACCGGCGACTGACCCCCACGTTCACGGAGCCCGCGGTCACCTCGGCCGTTCTGCGGTGGTGCGGCAACCGTCATAGCCTTGACTGACCTGTCGCCCCGGCCCCGCACGGATGGCGATACCGGAGAGAAGGGACCCCACGAGGTGAAGGCTGTCATCATCGGCGCCGGAATGGGCGGACTCAGCGCTGCCATCGCGCTCAAGCAGATCGGTCACGAGGTCGAGGTCTATGAACAGGTGACCGAGAACAAGCCGGTGGGCGCCGCGATCTCGGTCTGGTCCAACGGCGTCAAATGCCTCAACCACCTCGGACTCGAGAAACAGACAGCGGCGCTCGGCGGCATCGTCGACTCCATGTCCTACGTCGACGGGTTCACCGGCGAAACCATGTGCCGCTTCAGCATGCAACCACTGATCGATGAGGTCGGGCAGCGCCCGTACCCCGTCGCCCGGGCCGAGCTGCAGATGATGCTGATGACCGCGTACGGCATGGCGGACATCAACTTCGGCAAGAAGATGGTCAGTGTCGCCGACGGCCCCACGCAGGCCACGGTCGAGTTCGCCGACGGCACCACCGCCACGGGCGACATCGTCATCGGCGCCGACGGTGCCAAATCCCTGACGCGCGAATATGTCCTGGGCGGACCGGTGGAACGCCGATATGCGGGCTATGTCAATTTCAACGGTCTCGTCGAGGTGGATGAGGCCATCGGGCCGGCCACCGAGTGGACCACCTACGTGGGCGACGGAAAGCGGGTGTCGGTGATGCCCATCGCCGACAATCGCTTCTACTTCTTCTTCGATGTGACGATGCCAGAAGGTGAACCCTACGAACGCGGTACCGCGCGCGAGGTCCTCGCGGACAATTTCGCGCGTTGGGCCCCCGGGGTCCAGCGGCTTATCGAGAAGCTCGACCCGGCGACCACCAATCGCGTCGAGATCCTCGACCTCGATCCGTTTCACACCTGGGTCAAGGGCCGGGTCGCGGTGCTCGGCGACGCCGCCCACAACACCACTCCCGACATCGGACAGGGCGGCTGTTCGGCGATGGAAGACGCAGTGGCACTTCAGTTCGCGTTCACAGAGCACCGCGACGATGTCCACGCAGCGCTGGCCGCCTACGAGTCGTCGCGCACCGAGCGGGCCGGCGATCTCGTCCTGCGCGCGCGCCGGCGGTGCGACGTGACCCACGCCAAGGATCCGGCGGCGACTGCCGCTTGGTACGACGAGCTGCGCTCCGAAGACGGGACCCGGATCATCCGCGGCATCGTCTCCAACATCGTCGGCGGCCCACTGACGTCCTGAACGGCAGCCGCGCCCAGTCGACCGAAAACAGCGCCCAGTCAACGGATAACAGCGCCCAGTCGACGCGCAGGTTCAGTTGGCAGTTTGCCGACGGTGGGTCAGTTGCCGGGGTCGGCGATGGCCCGGCCGTCCTGATCGGGCACCATGCCGTCGTGGGACACCAGCGCGGCGGTCCGGGACAAGGACGGACCGGCGGCCAGCAGCGAGATCACCGACCATGGCGCCTGCATGGGACGCTCACCCAATCCCAGGATCTGCCCGGCTTCGGCATCGGCCACCCCGAAGCGAATCCCGAAATCGCTGACGAAGAACCGTGATTCGACGCGTTCGCTGTCCGGTTCGGCGCCGGTGACCTGGAGGTACTCACCGGTGCCCGGACGGAGGTACACCTGATCGACGCCCGGGCCCGGACCGTCCGCCGAGGTGAGGGATACCGGCTCGGCACCGTCGGGTAGGGGCAACGTCCGACCGATCAGGAACCCGGTGGTCGCCGCGGGATCATCCGCACCGCGCGACCAGGATCGACACAGCGTGCCACCGGTGTCGACATCCACCAGATTCGGTGCGCGATCGGGGAAGTCGTCGACAGGTAGGCGTGCGGACGTCGGCGTGGCCGCGATCTCCCCCGGCGCCACCGTCTGGACGGGAGCGGTGCCGTCGCGATCGGCGAGACGCAGGATCTCTGCGGTCGCCTCGGTGATCTGTTGCACACCGTCCCGCAACACGACGTAGTAGCTCGTCTGATCGTCGATGCCGACGGACTTCACCACCGAGCCCACGCGGATGTCGTCGTCGCGCATTCCCCCGGGCCGACCTTCACCGCTGATGTCGGGCACCTCGATCGGGTCGACCTCGGGGAAACTGTTCAGTAGTCCGGCACTCATCTCACGCGGCGCGACCCCCTCGAGGCCCAACGCACGCATCACCGGAACGCTGTCGGTGTCCACGGCTGCCCGCACCGTGCGCGGCGTGCCATCACGCATCACCGTGTACACGAGGTAGGTCTCGCCACCGGTGGTCACCATGACCGCGTCATCGCTGTCCGCGGAGTCGATCGCTCCGCCGAGCACTGGTCGCTCCCCGATGACGGTGAGAGTGATCGACTCTCCGGAGACGTTCGGGTAGACGGCCGCGGTGTCGCAGACGGTCCAGAACGACTCGCCGGGGTGGCCCGACGACGGCAACGCGCCGGGCGCGCCGGGGATACCGAGTAAGGGTCCGCGCGGATATGACGCGAGTTTGCCGTCGCTGACCGACGCAGGCGACTCACTGCTGCCGGTGATCAACCGAGCCGACGCGAGATTGAGGACCGGATGCAGGGTGTCATCGATGACGACGTAGTTGCCGCCGCCATCCTTGCTGACGACGATCTTCGCGTCGCCCACCGAGCCCTGTGGCCGGATGAGCCCCCACACCCCGCAACCACCCAGGACCAGCAGGCCCAGTACGGTACCGACGAGTAGTGCTTGTATCTGCGAGCGCATCGGGTCGTGCAGCATCCGCACGTCCCGCCGCACCAGCGCATGTTCCAGACGGCGCAGCAGGAAACGGTAACCGTTCACCTGCGCCCTGGTGGTCAGCTGCCGGGCCATCGTTCCCCCATTCCGACTGCGTGGCAGACACGGCTCATCCTCGCCTCACCGAGTATCACGTGGTCACCGACGATTCGCCGCGTAGTAGCGTAGCCGATACGTTTCCGCGGGTGTCGTGCCTGTCACCCGGAGAACTGAGGGGGGTTCCATGGTGATGCGGGGCGCACCGCCACCGACTGCGACGAGCGCGGGGGCGACACGGTCGGCGGCGCGCGTGGACACCGATCATCCCGCGGGCGCACACCGGCACCGTCGTGGCCTGCCGCTGGGCACCCTGGTGCTGATCGAGACCGTCCTCGCCGCCGGACTCGTCGGATGGGCCGTCAGCGGGTCCACGCTGGGTGCGATCGCGCTGATACTCGCCGCACTCGCCTCACTCGCACTGATCCCGCTGCGTGGGCGCAGGTCGATGGTCGCTGCCTGGTCGCACCGCATCGGCTTCCGCTGGGCGCGGGCACAGCGGGGCGCCGCCGACCTCGTTCCGGCGTCCTTCGACATTCCGGCCGGACCACAGACCGGCCGCACCCCCCTGAGGACACCGACGTCGGTGACCGACACCATCGGCGCCCGGTGGGTGGGCGACACACTGATCACCGTGCTCCGGGTGTCGCCCGCAACGCCTGCGGTGACCTATCTGACCCCGGCCGGGGCCGCGGTGAACGACCCGACCGGCCAGGTGGTGCCACTGGATGCGCTCGCCGAGTGCATCAACCCGTTCGACATCCGACTGGATTCGATCGAGGTGATCAGCCACGGCGTGCGTAGCTGGGGCGGCGGCACGATCGCGCAGACCTACCACCGCACCCTGGGCCCGCTGGCGGCGACGGCGCACCGCTCCGTGCTGGTCGTGCTCCGCCTCAACCCCCTCGATTGCGCCGACGCGGTGGCGCGTCGTGGCGGAGGTGCCGTCGGCGCCCTGCGCACGGCGACGATCAGCACTCGCCGCGTGGCCAACCGGCTCTCGGAGAGCGGCCTGCGCGTCTCGATCCTCAACGCCGCCGAGATCACCACGGTCACCACCCAGTTGTCCGAGGGCGCACCGATCGACGACATGGGCGAGGAGTGGGATTCCATCGCCGCAGGCGAACTGCGGTTTCGTAGCGCGCTCATCGACCCGGACCTACTCGCGTCCGTCATGTCGACGATCTGGGTCAACACCGCGTTGTCGACCACCACGACGGTGCGCCTGCGCCATGATGCCGAGCGCGCACTCGAGGTCAGCGGCATGGTGCGATTCGCCGAGTTGCCGACGGCGGGCCGAACGGCCGATCCGCTCCCGGCAGGTCTGACCGTGCTGGAGGGACACCAATTCGACGCTCTGGCAGCCAGTCTGCCGATTGCCGTACCCGGCAGGCTCGATCGCCGCCTCCGGTGCGCTCACGGCGACGACGCCCTCGCGTTGCTGCGGTCGATGCGGATACCGGCCGGCGGATGTGGACAACTTGTTGGTGCCGACCACAGCGGGCGAGCCGTCGCGGTACCGCTGCTCGGTCCCGACGTCCGGGCGGTGGCGCTCTGCGCTGGACCACAGGTGGTCGGTCAGGTGATCCTGCGGGCGATCGCGATCGGCGCTGCGGTCACCGTGCACTCCGTGCGACCGGCCCACTGGCACAACCTGATCGCCCAGGTCGGCGATCTGCGGCGACTCGCATTGAGCTCCGACCGGGTCCAGGCCCCGCTCGGGCACCGGGTGGCGGTCTACGACGGACTCACCCCGCCGCCGGCCGAACCCCACACCACGCATCTGACGGTTCTCGCACCCGACGACCCACGCGTGACCGACCTAGTCCCCGACGCAGCGGTCATCCTCCGGCAGAACCCGCGGGCGCCCCAGGACATCTCGGTCACCACGGCCAACGAGCGAGTGGCCGTCACGATGGTTGCGACCCCCGACGAATGGAAGATGCTGGGGCGGTAGCGAAGCGCTGGCGCGGCGCTACTGCTCGCGCCCCGCACTCACCGGGACCAGTGCCCGGAAGAACACCGCACGCGACGACGATGCGTGCACCACCACATCGGGCTCGGAGTCGGCGATCCAGACCGCCTGCCCGGCCCGAACCGTGATGGGCCGGCCACCCATCGGACGGACCTCGATCGAACCGGTCAGCACGGTCAGGATCTGTGGACCGGGCATGTCGAAACAGATCGAGGAGGCATACAGCAGGCCGGTGCCGTCGAGCTCCACCCGCGACAACCGGAACTCGGGAGCGGCGGTCACATAGATGCGCTCGGCGCCGACGGTGTGTACCGCAGGCACGAGATCATCCACGGCGGCGGGTGTGAAATCGAGCACGCGCAGCAATTCGGGGACGTCGATGTGTTTGGGTGTCAATCCACCGCGGAGCACGTTGTCGGAGTTCGCCATGATCTCCACCCCGGTCCCCCGCAGATACGCGTGCAGGTTTCCCGCGGGCAGGTAGAGTCCGTCCCCCGGCTCGAGATGAATCCGATTGAGCAGCAAGGACGCCAGGACTCCCGGGTCTCGCGGGTAGACCTCGCCGAGTTCCAGCACGGTGCGCAGCTCCGCGGCGAACCTCGGCCGTCCCGAGCTGAGGAGTTCTACCGCCGCGGCCAGCACCGCGGGCACCAGGGTGGTGATGGACGCGTCGGGCAGGGTCAGCCATGTGGTGAACAGGGCGCGTAGACCTTCGGAATCCGGTTGCCCGGCCAACATACCGAGATACGGATCGAGTTCAGCGACCTGCAGTTCTCGCAGCAAGTCCACGGTCGCACCCGGATCGCGGAAACCGGCCAACGCCTCGAACTCGGTGAGCGCCACGATGAGTTCGGGTTTGTGCCACGGGTCGCGATAGTTGCGATCTGAGGCATCGAGTCGCAGGCCCTGTGCGTTCTCGCGCTCGAAGCCGTCGCGCGCCTGGTCGGCACTCGGATGCGCCTGCAACGACAGCGGTTCCTCGGCCGCGAGGACCTTTACCAGGAACGGCAACCTACCGTCGAATCGGTCGATCGTGTGTTGACCCAGCATCCCGGGTGGGTCTGCTTGGATCGCCGTCAGCAAGTCGACGTCGATCTGACCGTCCGCGCCGAGACAGGACGCCGGTCCGGCCGGATGAGCCCCGAACCACAACTCGGCCTCCGGATGCGGGGACGGCACCGCCTTGCCTCGCATCGACGCGATCGCGGTCCGCGACCCCCACGCGTAGGGCCGCACCACGCCTTCCAGGGTTCTCATCACCTCAGGTCCTGATCAGCCGGAGATAGACGGCGGCCATCTCGATCCGCAACACCAGTACGAGCAACGCTTCGATGTCTGCGGGTGCGTCGGCGGCCGCCTCATCGGGCATCTGCGTCGGGCTCGGTGGCGTCGGGGTGCCCGATTCGCCGGTCAGCACGTCGAGATCGCCGATCCCGTCGAGCCGCCTGCGCAGATACCAGTCGCGCGCCGGCGTGGTGACCGCCATGACCCGCGGTGGCGCCTCCGCTGCCGGACCGTCGAAGTCCGGGTCGTAGAAGATCGAATCGGTGGGGGCCGATCCGGTGCGTGCCGAGAACTCCCGATGCAGCCGCATGACGTCACCGATCTCGGCGGTCGCAGAGATCACGCCCGCCAGAGCCACCAGCGCCCGGGACGCCTGCGCGGCCACCACCGCGGTTGCCGCGGAGTCGCCGACCCAGAGGATCGACCGGCCATCGAGTCGTCCCGCGATCGCCTTGGCAAGGTTGTGGAAACTCTCCTGACGCGGATGGTTGGCTCCGGCCTCGGCGTCGATGGCGTCCGCGAGGTCGGCCAGCCCGGGAGCGCGACCGGTGAACCGCACCTGCGACAGCGAGACCACGACGGCCAACAGCGCCGCGACAAACCCCGGGAACCGGAAACGCGGGTCCACGCCGACGCGCGGCGACAGATCGATACCGTTGCCACCCAGCGCTTCCCGCAACGGACCCTCGATCGGGGCGGCGACCACGACCTCCGCGCGGCGGCGCAACGATCGGGCTGCGGCGTCGGCCAGCATCATATCGCCGGCGTCGTCACCGGCGATCACCACCACGTCGAGCGGACCGATCCAGCCCGGCAGCACCGAGGCACACACGATCGGCACGTCGACGCGCGCGCCGACGGCCGCGGTCACCAGGGCGGCCGCAGGCGCAGCGGCACCGGTGGGCGAGCACACGATCACGACGCTGCGCGGACGCAACTGCTTGAGGGGCTCCAACACTCCCTCACGCTGCGCCTCCGCGACCGCACGCACCTGGGCGCCGGCCAGGGCAACCGTCGGCAGCAGTCCGTCCACGTCGGCATCGATCAACTCCTCGACGTCATCGAGGTCGAGGGAACCGGTGCGCATGCCATCTAGATTAACCACGGAGCCGACTCGTCAACCACTTCGCCGACGACCCGAGCGCCACGTTGCGACCACACGCAGGCCGACGCGAATGACCGGTACGGCCGCCGCCGCGCACCCCGATCAGTCGATGGGATCGGGCAGCACCCGTAGGTGACCTCGACGTCCCGGTCGTGGCCGTGCGGAATGCGGCGAGCGACGTGTGGGCTCATCGGCCGACGGTGACGATTCCGATGACGCCACCCCGGGACGTCCGCGACGATGTCGGCCCGGCGGCCGCGTGTCGTCGAGGGGATCGAACAGATCGGGGAATCCCGGTGTCACATCGACACGGTCGGCGCCGCCGACCTCACGGACCGCCTCGGCCAGCGCGGTGAGCTCGTAGTCCTCGGCGACCGGCGCGGAGAAGCCGCTCTCGCTGCGCAACATCTCCCAGCCCCGTGGCACGGTGATCCGTCGGGCATGTTCGTCACACAGGTCCCACGAATGCGGCTCGGCGCTGCTGGCCAACGGTCCGATCACCGCGGTCGACTCGGCGTAGACGAAGGTCAGGGTAGCCACCGCGGAACGGGCGCAGCCGGGCCTGCAGCACTGTCGGGGGAGCTTCACGCAGTCGAGGTTATCCCCGCGGGGCCTTGCGCGCCGGTGGCGACACGCGCGCACGCCCAAAGACACCTCACCCGAGACACCGACGTGACAAATACCTACACTCTCGACATGCGCTTCGATGCTCCCCGCCCCTCGCGTGGCCGTGGCGACGATCCGCGCGGCCGCGGGCAGGACGCGCGGGGTCGGCTGAACCAAACCCGCGGCCGGGCCGCGGAGTCTCGGTCCGGGGCACCCACACGGCGATCCGGTCGGCGAATCGGGGTCCGCGACCGCCGTGGACGCGGTCTGCGTTCGCCGCTGCTACCCCAATCCGTGCCGGCATTCGCCAGCCGATCCGACTCGTTCGACGTGACCGCTCTCGAAGCGTTCGCGGAGATCGATGCGCACTGGCACGAACAGCTCATCGGGCTCGACATCGCCGTCGACGACATCCCCCGCATGCTCCCGCGCGACCCTGAGTCGATCCAGTGGCCCGACGAGGTCACCGCCGACGGGGCCATACCGCTGGCTCGACTCATCCCGGCCGGCGTCGACGTGACCGGTCAGCCCACGCGGGCCCAGATCATATTGTTTCGGCGACCACTGGAGATCCGCGCCAAGCGTGGCGCCGATCTGCTGGAACTCGTCCACGAAGTCCTGGTGCAGCAGGTGGCGACCCACCTCGGCGTCGATGAGGACACCGTCGACCGCGGGCCGGAGTGATCGGCGCCGTGACGGTGAACAGCACTCGGTGACACCGCAGGAGCTGTGACCGCCCTACTGTTCGGCCCGCTGAGCGGACCGGCGGACCCTCAGATGATGCCGCGCTTGAGGCGGCGGCGCTCACGCTCGGAGAGACCGCCCCAGATGCCGAACCGCTCGTCGTTGTGTAACGCGTACTCGAGGCATTCCGACTTGACCTCGCAGCCCTGGCAGATGCGCTTGGCCTCGCGGGTGGACCCGCCCTTCTCCGGGAAGAACGCCTCCGGATCGGTCTGCGCACAGAGCGCGCGGTCCTGCCACTGTTCCTCGACCGCGTCGAAGAGATCATCGAAATCGTTGGGCACCAAGGAGAGGTGGCGACGCTGAGGCCACGGCGAATTCTCTACCGGCTCAGCGGAATCCACACCGATGATCGGCGACATGAATGAATCGCCGGGCACTCCAATGGGATTGACGCCCACCTCGGCACCGGCGAGCTCTTCCGCCCGATCGATCGGTGCGGCAGGGCTGTGTTGATCGGAAATATTGCGTGGTTCAAGGGGATTGCCGATCGGGTTTTCGAAAGCCATCGTCGGCGCCTCCTAGCTCGAGAGTCTGTCAGTTCCAGTTACCGCCGGATGCGGCCGGCCACCCTGCCGCTCCGCCGCATCTGCCCACACCGTCGATCTCACCGCGTGTCCGGGGCCAACCCCCACCGGGCTCTTCGAACATATGAGCGAAAGCCTTGCGCTCCATCGATTCTCGATCTCGAAACCCGGAATGACACTGATGTGATTACACACGGCCGAGGCCACCGCGGTCAAGTTAAACCGAAAGATTCCTTCATACCACCAGTCTTCGGGATCTCTCGGTCCGACACGGACCGGGTCGGTGGAGATCTGCAATCTCACAGATCGCCGATCCCCTCCCCCCCAGAGTGCCACCCATGGTAGCGAACCCGATGCCACCCGGTCGCCACGTCATCGGCGTACCGACGGTGACCTCGGACTTCGCGTCCTCGCAGCACGTTCGCGATGCATCGCCGACGACGCGTCAGTCATGTGACAGCAGCCAACGCCCGCCAAGGGCGTTGGGAGACATGGCCTAGAGTGAACGAGGTGAAAGTGACGGTCCTCGTGGGCGGTGTCGGTGGCGCGCGGTTTCTCTCCGGCGTGCGGGAGGTATTCGAGCCCACCCCCTTTCCCGATCCGGCCGAGCAGCCCTCGCACCGGGACACGGCAGATGGCGACGTCATCGGTAGCCCGCCACATGCCGGCGCCAGCGCCGGTACGCATTCGGTGACCGCAGTCGTCAACGTCGGCGACGATGCCTGGATGCACGGGGTGCGTATCTGCCCTGACCTCGACACGTGCATGTACACCCTCGGCGGCGGAATCGACACCGCCCGCGGTTGGGGCCGGGTCGACGAGACGTGGCACGCCAAGGAAGAGCTGGCCGCCTATGGCGCCGACCCCGACTGGTTCGGTCTGGGTGACCGCGATCTCGCCACACACCTGATCCGCACGCAGATGCTGGACGCGGGCTATCGACTGTCCGACGTGACCGCAGCCCTGTGCCGGCGTTGGCAGCCCGGGGTGCGCTTGCTGCCGGCCACCGACGACCGACATGAGACCCATGTGGTGGTGGCCAAACCCGACGGTGACGAAGGTGAGCGCGTGGCCATTCATTTCCAGGAATGGTGGGTGCGCCACCGCGCCCGCATACCCACCTTCGGGTTCGCGCAGGTGGGCTCCGACGACACCCGAGCCGCGCCGGGAGTTGCCGAGGCGATCGCCGACGCCGACGTCGTGTTGCTCGCGCCCAGCAACCCGGTGGTCAGCATCGGCGCCATCGTGAGTGTGCCCGGCATCCGAAGTGCGCTCCGGACCACGTCCGCACCGGTGGTCGGGATCTCGCCGGTCATCGACAACCGGCCCCTGCGTGGGATGGCCGACGAATGTCTGTCGGTGATCGGCGTGGAGACCTCGGCGGAGGCGATCGCGGCCCACTACGGCGCTCGCAGCGGCAACGGAATCCTGGACGGCTGGCTGGTGGCCGAGGGCGACCGGGCCGCCGTCGACGGGATCACCATCGGCTCGGCTCCCCTGCTGATGACCGATCCCGCCGCCACCGCGCAGATGGTGCGCGTTGCGTGCGCACTCGTCGGAGTCGGCACTCCCGACCTCGACGACGGCTCCGTTGGCGGACCCGCATGACCGCCGGCACCGGTCGACCCGACCACGGCGCGAGCGGCGGACTCGAGATCCGGCCGGTCACCGGCCTCGGCGAGTTCGGGCCGGGCATGGACGTCGCCGCCGAACTGCTCACAGCGGCGCCCTGGCTCGCCGACGGCGACGTGATCGTGGCGACCAGCAAGATCTTCTCCAAGGTCGAGGGACGCATGGTCGATGCGCCGACCGACCCCGACGAGCGAGACGCTCTGCGCCGACGACTCATCGACGCCGAATCGGTTCGCGTGCTGGCTCGCAAGAACCGCACGCTGATCACGGAGAACCGCAACGGTCTCGTCCAGGCCGCCGCCGGCGTCGACGGTTCGAATGTCGCGACCGATCAGCTCGCGCTGCTGCCCGTCGACCCGGACCTCAGCGCGGCCGGACTACGACGGCGCATCCACGAGCTGGCCGATCTCGACGTGGCGGTGGTGGTCACCGACACCATGGGTCGGGCGTGGCGCAACGGCCAGACCGATGTCGCGATCGGGTCGGCAGGGGTCGCCGTCTCTCACCCTTATGACGGGTCGGTCGATGCGCACGGCAATCCGCTGATCGTGACCGACATCGCCGTTGCCGACGAGATCGCCGCCGCCGCCGATCTCGTCAAGGGCAAACTCGGCGGGATGCCCATCGCCGTCATCCGTGGCCTGCATCCTGTCGACGACGGTTCGCGGGCGGCCGACCTGGTCCGCCCCGCCGACGAGGACCTGTTCCGACTCGGCACCGCCGAGGCCATCGAACTCGGACGGCGCGAGGCACTGCTGACCCGCCGATCGGTGCGTTCCTTTGCGCCCGAACCCGTCGAGAGCGAGATCATGCACGCCGCGTTCGCGGATGCGCTGACCGCCCCGGCCCCGCACCACACCCATCCCGTCCGCTTCGTGTGGGTGCGGTCCGGCGACCGCCGTGCACACCTGCTCGACGAGATGAGACAGGCCTGGCGTATCGATCTCGAGAGCGACGCGAAGTCACCGGAGTCGGTGGCCAAACGTCTGGGCCGCGGTCAGATCCTGTACGACGCACCGGAACTGGTGATACCGTTCCTGGTTCCCGACGGGGCTCACGAGTATCGGGATGCGCGACGCAACGCTGCCGAACACACGATGTTCACCGTCGCAGCCGGCGGCGCGGTGAACGCGTTACTGGTCGCGCTGTCGGTGCGCGGGATCGGTAGCTGCTGGATCGGGTCGACGATCTTCGCCCCCGAAGTGGTGCGCCGGGCTCTCGACCTCGACGACGGGTGGGAGCCGTTGGGCGCCGTCGCCGTCGGGCGGCCCGCGACCGAGAGCCCGACCCGCGCACCGGCCGACACCACGGGACTGGTGATCGAGCGATGAGCGCACCGTCGTTGAAGGCCTCGACCGAGCAGGCCCTACGCTCGTGGGCCGCCCCCGATGCCGAACAGGACTCCCTGCGCCACACGTATCTCGCATTCCTGGCCGCAGCCCCCGACGGGTGCCTGCGTGCCAGCGAACCCGGCCACGTCACCGCGTCGGCGATCGTGTTCGACGCGTCCCTGCGCCATGTGTTACTGACCCTGCACCCGCGCGTGGGTAAGTGGATTCAGCTCGGCGGGCACTGTGAGCCGGACGACACGACGATCGCCGACGCCGCGCGTCGGGAGGCTATCGAGGAATCCGGTATCGCCACCCTGCGACTCTCGCCGATGCCGGTCCATCTGCATACCCATCCGATCACCTGCTCGCTCGGCGTACCCACACGCCACCTCGACGTGCGCTACGCCGCGATCACCGAACCGACCTCCGACGGAGATCCGCCACCGGTGATCCGCAGCGACGAGTCGGTCGACCTGGCATGGTGGCCGATCGATGCTCTCCCCGCGGACACGGACACCGTCGACGTCCCGATCCTCATCGACCGGGGCCTCGCCGCGATGCGGTGACGCCGACGGCAGCGGTAACGGTGGCGATGCGTCGGTGAACTCCCGCATGCTGCGTCAGACGCGGAAGCCCTTGCCCACGGTTACGACACCACCGCTGCTCACCGAGAACCGCTCTCGGTCGACCTCGGAATCGACGCCGAGCGCTACGCCTTCGCCGACCGTCACGTTCTTGTCGAGGATCGCGTGGCGCACGACCGCTCCCTTACCGATCCGCACACCGGGCATCAGCACACTGCCCTCGACGATCGCGCCGTCTTCGATCACCACGTTCGCCGACAGCACCGAGTCGCTGACGGTGCCGGCCGACACGATGCAACCCGCACCAACGACCGAATCCTGGGCCGTTCCCCCCTGGACGAACTTGGCGGGCGGCAGGTTGACGGTCTCGCCACGGATCGGCCACCGCTGGTTGTAGAGGTTGAAGACCGGGTGTACGGACACGAGATCCATGTGTGCGTCGTAGAAGGCGTCTAGCGTACCGACGTCTCGCCAGTAGCCCTTGTCCCGCTCTGTCTCCCCGGGCACCTCGTTGTCCTTGAAGTCGTAGACATAGGCGCGATCCCGGCGGACGAAGGCGGGAATTATGTCGCCGCCCATGTCGTGGTCGGAATCCGAGTCGGCGGCGTCGGCGCGGATCGCGTCCACCAGCGCGTCGGTGGTGAACACGTAGTTGCCCATCGACGCGAAGGTGACCTCGGGATCGTCGGGGGTGCCCGGAGGCTCGGCAGGCTTCTCCAGGAATCGGGTGATCCGTCCCGTCGAATCGGAGTCGATGCAGCCGAATGCGGTCGCCTCCGCGCGGGGCACCCGGATGCCGGCGACGGTGACATCAGCACCGGAATCGATGTGGGCCTCGACCATCTGCGAGGGATCCATCCGGTACACGTGGTCGGCGCCGAAGACGACGATGTACTCGGGCCGTTCGTCGCTGATGAGATTCATCGACTGGAAGATCGCGTCGGCGCTGCCGGTATACCAGCGTGGCCCGAGCCGCTGCTGGGCGGGCACCGGGGTGATGTACTCACCGTGGAAGCCCGAGGAGAACCAGGTCTGCGAGATGTGACGGTCAAGTGAATGCGACTTGTACTGCGTGAGAACACAGATCCGTTCATAGCCGGCGTTGACCAGATTGGAGAGCACGAAGTCGATCAGCCGGTACGAGCCGCCGAACGGAACCGCCGGTTTGGCGCGATCCATCGTCAAGGGGTACAGGCGCTTCCCCTCGCCGCCTGCGAGAACGATTCCGAGCACGTGCGGCTGTGATCTCACATGCTCCAACTTAACGGGCATCGAACGTCGCGGCTAGGCGAATGGCCCTCTCCCGAAGCCGAGTTTCGCCACACCGATGGCGAGCCGGCGACGATCCGGTTAGCGTCGTGCGCATGAGGGTGGCGATGATGACCCGGGAGTATCCACCCGAGGTGTACGGCGGCGCCGGCGTACACGTCACGGAGCTCGTCAGACATCTGCGCGCACTCACCACGGTGGATGTGCACTGTATGGGCGCCGACCGGGAAACCGCGCAGGTCTATCAGCCCGATCCGGGTCTGGCCGGGGCCAACGCGGCGATCACCACGCTGTCCACGGACCTGCGGATGGCGATCGGGGCGCATGGCGCCGACCTGGTCCATTCGCACACCTGGTACACGGGCCTGGCGGGCCACCTCTCGGCTGCGCTGCATGGGGTTCCGCATGTGCTCACCGCGCACTCACTGGAGCCGATGCGCCCATGGAAGGCCGAACAACTCGGTGGCGGCTATCGCGTCTCGAGTTGGGCCGAACGCAATGCGGTCGAGTACGCCGATGCGGTGATCGCGGTCAGCTCGGGGATGCGCACCGACGTGTGCAACACCTACCCTCGGCTCGACCCCGAACGGGTTCACGTGGTGCGCAACGGTATCGACACCACCAGCTGGTTCCCGGTGGACGATCCGTTCGGACCGGAATCGGCGCTCACCGGACTCGGGGTGGACCCGAGCCGTCCCATCGTCGCCTTCGTCGGGCGGATCACCCGTCAGAAGGGCGTGGCACATCTCGTGGCAGCGGCCCACCAGTTCCATCCCGACATCCAGTTGGTGTTGTGCGCAGGCGCTCCCGACACCCCGGAGATCGGCGCGGAGATCGAAGCGGCGGTGGCCGAACTGGCCACGTCCCGCGACGGCGTCTTCTGGGTGCGCGACATGCTGCCTCAGCCGCGAATTCGCGAGATCCTCACCGCCGCACACGTTTTTCTGTGTCCGTCGATCTATGAACCGCTCGGCATCGTGAATCTCGAGGCGATGGCGTGCGGGACCGCCGTGGTGGCCTCTGCCGTCGGCGGAATCCCGGAGGTGGTGCGCGACGGCGTCAGCGGGCGCCTGGTGCCCTACGACCCGGTCGATCCCCGCGCGTTCGAGATGGGCCTGGCCGAGGCGGTCAACGCCGTCGTCTCCGATTCGGCCGAAGCCGAGGCGATGGGCACCGCCGGCCGCGAACGTGCGCAGGCCGAGTTCTCGTGGGCATCGATCGCCGAGCAGACGCTCGAGGTCTACCGGCTCACCCTGCGGTGATCACCGGTCGTCGGCCGACAGACCGTCACCGTGACCGACACCGTCACCCCGCAGGGCCCGGAGATCTCGGTCATCGCCGCGGCGGCTGACGCGATCTCGTCGGCGGTGCGATGGAATGCGGAGGGACCCATGCTCACCAGGTCGCCTATGCCCGCCGCATCGAGCTCGCGGCGGTGCGCCACCGGGTGTTCGCCGATGACCTCGAAACGGTCGCCGAGTGCCGAGCGCAGTCGTCGGTCCTTGTCGTCGGCGATGCCCAACATGTCCATCGGTCCGACGATCTCGCCGAGGTGATCGGCGTTGGGTGTCACCACCACCAACACCCCGCCGGGATGCAGCACCCGGGCGAACTCGTCGATGTTGCGGGGGGAGAACACCGACAGCACCGCACCCACCGAGGCGGTGCGGATCGGCAGGGGACGCCAGACGTCGGCGACCACAGCGGCGGCACGCGGGTGTCCACGAGCGATGGCACGGGCACAGAACTTCGACAGGTCCAGTCCGATGCCCCACAACTCGTCCGAGCCGGCGAGAGTCGCGGCCAGGTAGTGGCCGGTTCCGGCGCCCGCATCGAGCACCATCGGCGGTCGGTTCGATTCGAGGTCGCTTCCGGGTACCGGCCACGCGGCATCGGCGACCGCTCGGAAGACCGGGTCGAAGAGCCCGGATTCATGCACCCGCCGTCGCGCGCCGACCATGGCAGCGGTGTCGGAGCGATGCGGTGTCGAGCGACCGTCGAGAAGCGAGACATACCCCTGCCGGGCGATGTCGAATCGATGTGACGTCACACAGATCAGGGATCGGTCGTCGTCGGCGACCTCGAGTGCGACGGAACAGACCGGGCACCGCAACGCGGATTCGACGACGCGCAGCGGAACCTGCCGATCAGCTGATCGACTCAGCCGGTGACCCCGCGCAGTTCCTCGCCGAGGGCGGCAGCCTCGTCGGCACTCAGTTCGACCACCAGGCGCCCGCCGCCCTCGATCGGAATCCGGACAACGATTCCACGTCCCTCCTTGGCCGCTTCGAGGGGGCCATCCCCAGTACGTGGCTTCATCGCCGCCATTCTCGAACTCCTTTCAGAGCATCCGCCACACCGTGTGGAACGACACCCGGCGCAGCGATCGGACTGCCACAGGTGCCAGGACAATGATACGTGGTGGCGAGATGATCACCCGCGCACTCTGCGGCGACGTGCCGAAAACGCCCATTCGACGCCCGGCACGGAGGTCCGATCGGATGATCGACGCGTCGATCACGTCCTGTCTGATCGGGGCTCGTCGACCTCTGGGCCGGCCGCGACGGAGTGGCCCGGAATGCCGTTGACGCTCGGCATGTCGGCTTCCTCGCGTGCCTGCAGGTCGAGCACGACGCCGCGCAGTTCGTCGAGTTCACGGGCGAGCTTCTCCATCGCCCAGTCCACCTCCGACGGCGAGTACCCGCGCAGGGTCTGCCGAAAGACCAGGCCGCGAACGTGATCGCCGGTGATGCCGGCACGCGGCAACCGAGTCAGCGTGGTACCGCGGTCGATGGGCGGCACCTCCTCACCACGGCCGAACACGAACCAGACCACGGCGAACACCGCCGCGACCACCACGGCCATGATCAGCAGATACAGCAACATCGTCTGCATGGCACCAATAGTGGCAGACAGCCTGCCGCGCGTGCCCCGACGGTCATCGACCCCGTAGAGGCGTACTCGTTGTCACCAGGGGCGTATGTCACCTGGGGCGTGCTAGGACGCCATCTCCGCGTCGTCGGACTCCTCGACGAGAATCGAACTCATGGGTGGTCGATCCTCGAGGTAGACCTCGGTGGTGTGCGGGGTGAACGAACCGTCGGGCTCGGCGGTGAATTGGGTCAGTCCGATCCCCGAGTCCTCGATTCCGCAGCGCCGCATCAGCGTTCCCACGATCTGCCGACTCATCACACCGAGCTCGATCAGCGGACGGTTCCGGTGGGTCCGCACGCCAAGATTCACCTGGCCGATGCCGTCGAGTCCGTAGCGGTCGAATGTGTCGATCAACAGCCCGATCTCGACGCCGTAGCCAGGCGCGAACGGCACCGACGACAAGAGTTCGCGCGTACCGGCGTACTCACCGCCGAGCGGCTGGAGAACTCCGGTGAGATCGGGACGCTGGGACGCGAGCAGCGGACGCGCGACCAACTCGGTGACCCGTCCGCCGCCGTTGGCATCCTGCTGGCCGCCGGTCCGAAGCGGCCGCCGGTAGTACCCCTTCACCAACTGGATCTTCGGGTCGACGAGCAATGGGCCGAGCATCTTCGGCACGAACATCGGATCGGGGTCGATGAGGTCGGAGTCGACGAAGGCGATGATGTCGCCGGTCGCGACCGCGATCGACCGCCAGAGCACCTCTCCTTTGCCCTTGACGGGCTCGAGACCGGGTACCGCCTGTTCGCGGCTGACCACCGTGGCGCCGGCTTCCCGGGCACGCGCGGCGGTCGCGTCGGTGGACCCGGAGTCCAGCACGATCAGTTCGTCGACCAGCGTGCCGTACAACGGCCGAATCGACGCGATGACGTCGGCGACGGTCTCTTCTTCGTTCAGCGCCGGCAGCACCACAGACACTGTGCGCCCGTCCTTGGCGGCCACCAACTCGTCGATGGTCCAGTCCGGCTGTTCCCAGGTGTTGGTGGCAGACCACCGCTGTTTGGCACCCATGGTGTCCGCGGGAGTCGGCCACATGGTGGTTTTGTCCCGATTGTTGGCAACGGTCGCGGTGCGACCCCCGGCACGAGCCGGCCGACGTTGTTGTTGGGTTCGACGAACCTGTTTGGTCATGCGAGTCCCCTGACTGTTCGGGCGGGTGGGCGTGTTCCCGCGATGGCAGCGACCATGTCGACCACGCGACGGGTGGCGGCAACCTCGTGGACGCGAAAGATCCGGGCGCCGGCAGCGGCACTCAGAGCGGTCGCGGCCAGGGTTCCCTCCAGCCGTTCATCGAGATCCACACCCAGAGTCTCCCCTACAAAGTCCTTGTTGCTCAGCGCCATAAGCACTGGCCAGCCGGTATTAACAAGAACGTTCACCTGGCGTAACAAGGCAAGCCCGTGATGGGTGTTCTTGCCAAAATCATGTGTCGGATCGATCACGATCGAATCACGCGGCACCCCCGCATCGGCAGCACGACGGGCGGCTGCAGTGACGTCGGCCACCACATCGGCCACCACATCGGCGTACGCCACCCGATGTGGACGGGTCCGTACGGTGGCGCCTCCGGTGTGCGAACACACGATGCCGGCACGGTGTGCGGCCGCCACCTTCACCAACGCCGGATCGGCGCCGGCCCAGGTGTCGTTGATCAGATCGGCTCCGACCTCGCAAGCCTGCTCGGCCACCTCGCTCCGCCAGGTGTCGACGCTGATCAACACCTCGGGGAAACGCTCACGGATCCAGCCGATCATCGGCACCACCCGGGTGGTCTCGGTGGCCACGTCCACCTCGTCGCCCGGCCCCGCCTTGACGCCACCGACGTCGATGATGTCGGCGCCCTCGGCCACCGCTTGCTCGATCCGCTCCTGGGCCGCCGTGTCGGTGAAGCTCGAACCCCGGTCGTAGAAGGAATCGGGCGTCCGGTTCACGATGGCCATCACCAGAGCCCGGTCGGTGGCGACGGACTTGCCGCACAGCGTGGAGAGCATGGTGCCAGGGTAACGAGGGTCTCGATACGGCTCCTCGCTGCGCTCGTCACCTACTCGACCAGCAGAACAACACCCACCGAACACGACGCTCGTCACCAACTCGACCAGCAGAACAACACCCACCGAACGCTCGACACCTACTCGACCGGCAGGGAGCGGTTCAGCCTTTCGGCGCCTTCGCGTTCGCGACGTCATCGGGATAGTCGGCATAGAACTCGACGTACCCCTTGTCGCGACCGGCCAACACGTGCAGCGGGTCGTCGCCGGTGTCGGAGTAGCCCTCGTCACGCAGCTCCACCTTGCGGTTCTTGAAGGTCGAGGTCTGCTCGAAATCGTCGACCACCCGGATGAACAACGGCACCGCATAGGACGGCAGGTGTGAGTACAGGTGCGCGGCGAGCTCACCCTGGTCCAGATCGGCGCCCTCGCGCAGTTTGACCGCGGCCATGCCCGCGCGGCCGTCGGTGCCGGGCACTTCCACGCCGTACACCACCGACTGGGCGATCGCCCCGAAGGAGTCGAGGGCACCTTCCACCTGCGTGGTGGCCACGTTCTCGCCCTTCCATCGGAAGGTGTCACCCAGCCGATCGACGAAGGCGATGTGTGCGTATCCCTGATCGCGCACCAGGTCGCCCGAATTGAAGTAGGCGTCGCCCGGCTTGAACGCGTCGCGGATGATCTTCTTCTCGGTCGCCTCGGAATCGGTGTAGCCGTCGAGCGGCACCCGTTCGCTGATCTCGGCGATGAGCAGACCAGTGCCACCCTTGCCCACCTTGGTGAGACGCCCGTTCGCATCGCGGCGGGGTTCGCCGTGGTCGTCGTATTCGACGATCTTGTACGGCAACGGACAGAATCCGGCGGTGCGCTTCACACTGAAGGCGTTGACGAAGGCGACGTTGAGTTCGCTCGCGCCGTAGAACTCGACGATGCGGTCGATGCCGAACCGCTCGGCAAACTCGTCCCAGATCTCCGGCCGCATTCCGTTGCCGATGATCACCTTCACCGCGTGCCGGCGATCGGTCGGCTTCTCCGGCTGCGCCAACAGGTATCGGCACAGCTCTCCGATATAGCAGAAGGCCGTCGCCCGGTTCAGGATGACGTCATCCCAGAATTTCGATGCCGAGAACGACCGGCCGATCGCAATACATGCCCCGGATGCGAGGACCGAGCCGAGCGCGACCGACAACGCGTTGTTGTGGTACAGCGGCAGTGGCACGTACATGGTGTCGCTGTGGCGCAGGCGCACCGCCAGTCCGCCGATCCCGGAAAGATTCGCGAGCCAGCGCTTGTGGCTCATCACGCTCGCCTTGGGCATACCGGTGGTACCCGAGGTGAAGATGTAGAACGCCTTGGTCGACGCCGGCAGCTCCTCGGTGACCGCGGGATTGTCCTCGCTGCGGTCCGCGGACGCCGCGTCGAACTCGGCGAAATCGAAAACGTGCGGCGGCTGCACGTCGGCCGGGATCGACCCGAAAGCCTCGGCGCAGTCCGGGTCGTGCACGAGGACCTTGGCCTCGAGCAGTGACACGCTGTGCGCCATCACCTTGTCGCGCTGGTTGTAGTTCAGCATGCCCGCCACGGCACCGAGTTTCACCGTGGCCAGGATCAGCATCAGGTCGGTCGGGTTGTTCTTCGACAGGATCGCGACAACATCACCGGTGCCGACGCCGTTGTCGGTCAGCAAGGATGCGTACCTGTTGACCCGGCGGTTCACCTCGCCGTAGGTCATCGACCGACCCTCGAACCGGATGAACGGTCGATCGGGGTGAGCGGCCGCGTGCTTCTGGAAGATCGAGCCGATGGTCCGCTTCGCCTGCGGCGGACGGTGGATGAGTCCCGGCGCATGCTTGATCATGTTCAGCGCATGCGGCGCCATCTTGACCACGCCCCGGGCCAGATCCCCCAGTCCGACCGGCTCGGCCGCGGAGGTGTCCGTGTGGGTGTCACTGCTCGGCATCAGATCTCTACTCCACATCTTTGTGTTGACGCCGCTCGGTGTTCGCGTTGTTCGATGTTCGCGTTGTTCGGCGTTCTCGCTGGTCTGCGGCGCGCACCATACGCACGTGGACACGCCGTGCGCCCTACCTTACCGAGCAGTAGCAAGTTGGATGGCGGTCGGTATGGATTGGGCGACGAGAAGGCGGTCCAACGCGCGGCGGGAGACGAAGCCACGCCCACACAGATCATCCAGCCATTCGAGCAACGGCGCATAGAAATCGACCGGATCGAGCAGCACCACCGGTTTGGCGTGCATCCCGAGATATCCCGCGGTCCAGGTCTCGAAAAGCTCTTCGAGGGTTCCGATCCCGCCCGGCAGCGTGATGAAGCCGTCGGCCCGCTCGTCCATCAATCGCTTGCGTTCGCGCATGGTGTCGGTGACCACCAATTCGTCGGCACCGAGATCGGCCACCTCGCGCTCCATCAGCGCACGCGGGATGATGCCGACGGTCCTACCGCCGGCGGCCCGCGTCGCCTCCGCGAGCGCGCCCATCATGGAGATGTTGCCGCCCCCGGACACCACCGTGTGTCCCGCGTCGGCGATCGCGGTCCCCAGGTCGGCGGCGAGATCGAGAAAGCTCTGATCGACCGGGCCGGACGCACAGTACACACAGATCGCGCTCATCGACCACCCCGCCCTGCAGCCGCAGCGGCGATGATCTCGACCGCTTCGGCGGGTTCGTCGACCAGGTGGAGCAGGTCGAGGTCGTCAGAGGAGATCATCCCTTTGGCCAGCAGAACCTCGCGCATCCAGTCCAGCAGGCCCGCCCAGTGCTCCCGCCCGACCAGCACGATGGGGAATCGCACAACCTTCTTGGTCTGGACCAGCGTCAGCGCCTCGAACATTTCGTCGAGAGTGCCGAAGCCGCCGGGCAGACAGACGAAGGCCTGCGCATACTTGACGAACATCGTCTTACGCACGAAGAAGTAGCGGAAGTTCATGCCGACGTCGACCCACTCGTTGAGGTGCTGCTCGAACGGCAGCTCGATGTTGAGCCCGATGCTCTGCGCGCCGGTGTCCCAGGCGCCCCGATTGGCTGCCTCCATCGCGCCGGGACCGCCACCGGTGATGACCGCGTAGCCGGCCTCCCCAAGCGCCCGTCCGAGCCGGATCGCCAGATCGAACTCGGCGCTACCGGGCACCAACCTGGCCGACCCGAAGACCGTGACCGCCTCGGCTACCTCGCTCAACGCGTCGAACCCGGCCACGAACTCCGACTGGATTCGCAGTACTCGCCAGGAGTCGCGCATGGTGCGCTCGGCACGTAAGTCACGATCGCGCGGATCCACCCACTCGAGCAGGCGTCGGTCGGTGGTCTCGGACGCCTCGCCGGGATCCCGGCGGACCCGGATCGGGCCCACATAGCAAGTCTCCAGGTCCGCCGACGGATTGTCGGAGCCACGAGGACCCGTCTCGCCTGAGTTGTATTCGGAGTCGTACTCGGTGCGCGCCATCGAAGATCTCCCTATCGGTCAGCCGGTCAGGAACGCACGCAGCAGATCTGCGACCTGGCCGATCTGACTCACCGGAACGCGTTCGTCGACGCGATGGGCCAGACTCGGGTCTCCGGGCCCGAGGTTGACCGCCGGGATGCCCAGCGCCGAAAATCGCGAGACGTCGGTCCACCCGTACTTGGCGCGGAACCGGCCGTCGGCGGCTTCGACCAATGCGGCCGCGGCCGGGTTCGACAGCCCCGGCAAGGCGCCCGCGGCCGAGTCGATGACCTCGACACCGAGTTCGGCATCGGCGATGGAGTCGGCGAACACGTCACGCACGTGCGCGAGGGCCTGCTCGACGCTGCGATCGGGTGCAAAACGGAAGTTCACGTCGACATACGCCGCGTCGGGTACGACGTTGCCCGCGACACCACCGCCGAGTCCGACCGCCGACATCCCTTCGCGGTACTCACAGCCGTCGATGTCGACCGTCCGCGGCCGGTAGCGAGAGAGGGTGGTGAGCACCCCACCGAGTTTGTGGATGGCGTTGTCGCCCATCCACGACCGCGCCGAGTGTGCGCGGACGCCCGAGGCCGACAGCCGAACCCGCAGGGTGCCCTGGCAGCCGGCCTCGATCAGTCCACCGGTCGGTTCACCGAGGATGGCAACGTCGCCGCGTAACCAGTCGGGTAGCTCCCGCTCGATCACGCCGAGCCCGTTGTACTTCGCAGCGATCTCCTCGCAGTCGTAGAAGATCAGCGTCAGGTCGTGGGCCGGATCAACCAACGTCGCAGCCAGATGCAGGAACACCGCGTCGCCGGACTTCATGTCGACGGTGCCGCAGCCGTGCACCACATCGCCCTCGTCGTCGTCGGTGGTGCGTCGATGCGGCAGATTGCCTGCCACCGGCACGGTGTCGAGATGACCGGCCAGGATGACTCGGCTCGGTAGCCCCCGATCGGTGCGCGCGAGAACCCGGTTGCCGTCGCGGACGATCTCGAAACCGGTTGCCTGGGAACGTAATGCACTCTCCACGGCATCGGCGATAGCGGCTTCGTCGCCCGATTCGCTCGCGATGTCGACGAGTGCCGCGGTCAGCTCGACCGGGTCGGCGCGTAGATCGAGGTCGGCAGCAGTCACCCCATCACCGTAGCCGTCGGCCGAGCTCACCGACCGCTCACCACCCGCAGCAATTGTCCGAAACGTTCAAGACCCTCACCGCCGACCGCAGTAGCGTCACCGCCATGACCTCTGTCGACGACACCCCGGTTCCCGCGCTCAACGCACTGTCCATCGTCACCCGCGACATGGGCGCAGCTCTCGGCTTCTATCGGTTGTGCGGTCTCACATTCCCCGAGGGGGCAGAGAACCAACCGCATGCCGACACCACTGCCGGTGGGTTGCGGATCATGTTCGACACCCGCGATGTCGTCTCGTCGTTCACCCCCGACTGGACCGAACCGTCCGGCGGCCACCGCATGGCCGTGGCCTTCGAGTGCGCCTCGCCGGCGCAGGTCGACGCGCTGCACCGGCGGCTCGTCGACGCCGGCCATTCTTCGGCCCACGAACCGTTCGATGCATTCTGGGGTCAGCGGTACGCCGTGGTCCGCGATCCCGACGGCAATCCCGTCGACTTCTATTGCCCGCTCAAGTGATTCGGGCGCTATGGGCCGCACCGAAAGGTATCCGGGCCGCGGCCCACCAGGTCGAGAAACTCCCGATGCATATGCGGTTGATCGGCGAAGTGCCGGCCGGCCGCGACCTGCGCCGGCTCGACCCCCGTAGCGAGGTCGACCCGCGCTGCACGTACCCGGAGGATGCGCTGCAACGTTTTGGGTCCGTAGCCGAAATGTCGCAGGGCATGGCGGTGGAAGGTGCGCGTCGTACCACCGAGCAGACCGGCGACCTCGTCGACGCGGCGACCACCCGCCAACGCATCCGCGACCGGAGTGACCCATCCGGGCACCTCCCATCGACGCGTGTCGGCGAGTCGACGCAGCACCGCTGACGGCTCGGCGGCGGCGCAGAGCGCGTCGAGCCAGGGCGCCGCTTCCGCCGACGACCAGAGATCGGTCAGATCGACCCGCAGATCCCGAACGTCATACGCCGGGACGCCGAGCACGCATGGCGCGACGCCCGGCGCCAGCCGGATGCCGACCATGTGCTCGACCGACTCGCAGACGTGCTGGTGTGGGTGGGTGTCGGGA
The DNA here is from genome assembly GCF_026262595.1 of Gordonia aquimaris. Lineage (NCBI taxonomy): Bacteria > Bacillati > Actinomycetota > Actinomycetes > Mycobacteriales > Gordoniaceae > Gordonia > Gordonia aquimaris. Next base: position 108,659 of record NZ_JAPKFM010000010.1, read on the forward strand.
CCGGCGACCAGCAGACGCCGTCGGTCCCAGATCAGATCCATGCAACCGTCCGGCAGGATCTCGGCCGTCCCCACCTCGTGTTCGGCCGACCACACGGCACCACGTGCGGTCTCCGATGTCGATGCCCCGGCCATCGATCGAGTGTCACCCTCCCCCGGTAGGCTGTGCATCCGTGACGACTAACGGCGCTTTCGCAACCGGTATTGCCACGGTGACCAACGGCGGGTCGGCTGACCCGGGCGTGGTCCTCGACGTCTGGTTCCCCGAGCCGGAACTGAACACTCCCGCCACGAGCGAGACCGTCGTCCTCGACGGTGACGCCGTCCCGCACGATCTGCGTGACCTGATCGGCGAGGACGCCGCGCGCGGAGTCAAGACGGTGGCGGTGAAGACCACGATCACGGACCTGTCGTCGGCGCCGATCGACGCCTACGACGTGTATCTCCGTCTACACCTGCTGTCGCACCGTCTGGTGACACCGCACGGCACCAACCTCGAGGGCATCTTCGGCCTGCTGACCAACGTGGTGTGGACCAATCACGGACCCTGCCCCATCGACGGTTTCGAGACCACCCGCGCGCGCCTTCGCTCGCGCGGTCCGGTCACCGTCTACAGCATCGACAAATTCCCGCGCATGGTCGACTACGTGCTGCCCGGCGGCGTACGGATCGGGGACGCCGACCGGGTCCGTCTGGGCGCTCATCTCGCTCCCGGGACCACCGTCATGCACGAGGGTTTCGTCAACTACAGCGCCGGGACGCTGGGCTCGTCGATGGTGGAAGGTCGTATCTCGGCCGGTGTGGTGGTCGGCGACGGCTCCGACATCGGCGGCGGTGCCTCCACCATGGGCACGTTGTCCGGCGGCGGCAAGGAGATCATCGCGCTGGGCAAGCGGTGCCTGCTCGGTGCGAACTCGGGTTGCGGCATCCCCCTTGGCGACGACTGCGTGATCGAGGCCGGCCTGTACGTGACGGCCGGAACCAAGGTCACCGGTCCGGACGGCACCGCGGTCAAAGCCCGCGAGTTGGCTGGGCAGTCCAACCTGCTGTTCCGACGCAACAGCCTCACCGGGGCCGTGGAGGTCGTCCCCTGGAAGGGCGACGGCATCGCCCTGAACGAGGCGCTGCACAAGAACAACTGACCGCTGGCTGTGCCCGGTTTTGCACCGGGCACACCTCAGTGGTTCAGACGTTCGGCGGCCGCGGCGATGCGTTCGTCGGTCGCGGTGAGTGCGATGCGCACATGCTGCGCGCCCGCGGGACCGTAGAAGTCGCCGGGTGCCGCGAGGATGCCGCGGTCGGCGAGCCAATCCAGGGTGGTTCGTGAGTCCTCGCCCCGGGTGGCCCACAGATAGAGTCCGGCTTCCGAGTGGTCGACCCGGAATCCGGCCGAGGTGACCGCGGCGAGCAACGCTTCGCGGCGGGCCCGGTAGCGCTCGCGCTGAGCGTGCGCGTGATCGTCGTCGTCGAGCGCGGCGACCATCGCCCCCTGGATGGGGAACGGCACGATCATCCCGGCATGTTTGCGAACGGCGAGTAGTTCACCGATCAGTTCTCGGTCACCGGCGAGGAAGCCCGCCCGGTAGGACGCGAGATTGGAGACCTTGGACAAGGAATGCACCGCGATCAGACCACGGTGATCGCCGCCGCTGACCCGGGGATCGAGGATCGAGTATGCCTCCCCCTCCCACGTCAGACCGAGGTAACACTCGTCGGAGACCACGATGGTGCCCCGGTCACGTGCCCAGTCGACGACCTTGCGGAGGTGATCGATGCCGAGCACCTTGCCGGTCGGATTGGACGGCGAGTTCACATACAGCAACGCAGGTGAGGTGGGGCCCAGCGCGACGGTCGAATCCGCCCGTACCGCCGTGGCACCGGCCAGCAGCGCCCCGACTTCGTATGTCGGGTAAGCAACCTCGGGAATCACCACGACATCGCCTGCGCCGATACCGAGCATCGACACCATGCCGGCAATGACCTCTTTGGTGCCGATCACGGGCAGGATGGCCGACTCGTCGAGACCGGTGGTGCCGAACCGACGGGCCAGGGCGCCGACCGCAGCGGTACGCAACGCAGACGTGCCGATTGTCGTCGGGTAGCCCGGGAACTCCGAGGATGCGGCCAGCGCCTCCCGGATCACCGGATCGACCGGATCGACCGGTGTCCCGACCGACAGGTCGACGATGCCACCGGGATGTTCGGCGGCTCGCGCCCGGGCGGCGCCGATGGTGTCCCACGGGAAGTCCGGGAGCACCGAGCTGACCCGCCGTCGTGTCGCGAAACCAGACGTGCTCACGGCGTCAGTTCATTCCTCTTCGTTCATCGGCGGTAGACCCTTGATGAACGCCGGGTCCGCCTCGGTCTTGCCGACCTTGCTCGCACCGCCCGGTGATCCCAGGTCGTCGAAGAAGTCGGCATTGGCGCTGACGTAGGGCTCCCACTCGTCGGGCACATCATCCTCGTAGAAGATCGCCTCGACCGGGCACACCGGCTCGCAGGCACCGCAGTCGACACACTCGTCGGGCTGGATGTAGAGCATCCGGCCACCTTCGTAGATGCAGTCCACCGGGCATTCCTCGACGCAGGCCTTGTCCAAGACATCGACACAAGGCTCCGCGATGATGTAGGTCACCACACTCTCCTTCGCTGCAAAACACTCGCGGCCCGGCAACGATCGCGGTCGCGGTGTCGTCGCCGGGGTCGGTGCGTGGGCTGAACGCACCGGATCACGGACCGCGCGGCGACCCCGAACGAACGGGCCACATACACATGAGTCCGTGTCCAAGAGTATCGGGCGGGCGTCCCCCTGTTCGACACCCGCCCCCGTTCCACGAGCTCAGACGTAATGCGGATCACATACTCTGTCGTCGTTGTGATCTGCGCGCGTCCAATCCTCGACGCCGTGGCCCGCCCACGCGACTCTGGTGCACGTGATCACACATGCCGACCCAGTGCGCACCCGAACCACCACGCTGCCGACGCGGCTGCGGCCCGCAGACCTGCGCCGGATCACCGATCAGGGTGTGGCCGACGTCCTCGACGGGGTCTACGACCACCTCCTCCCGCCACAGTGGGACGCCGTCGAGCGCTGGGCGGCACGGTTGGAGACCACCGACGAGCTCGACCTGTGGTTGATCAGCTGGACCCCGGACCGTGCCACCGAACTGCACGACCACGCGGGGTCGATCGGCGCCCTGACGGTGTTGTCCGGGGCGCTGCGGGAGTACCGATGGACCGGCCAGGACCTCGCCGTGCGGGTGCTCGCCGCGGGCGATCAGGCATCGTTCCCCCTGGGGTGGGTCCACGATGTGCAGCGCCATGACCCCGGCCAGACGGCCGGCACCGCCGGGGCCACCGAACCGACGCTGAGTGTGCACGCCTACTCCCCACCGCTGACGGCGATGTCCTTCTACGATGTCCTCGAGCCGGGCCGATTACGCCGTACCCGGACCGAGCTCACCGACCAACCGGAGTGATCGACGTGCCCACCATCGACGATCTGCTCGCCGCGGCGCGTCGCGGCCTGCACCGCATCGAGGCGGCCGATGTCGCGGCGGAGGTGGCGGCAGGCGCGGTCCTGGTCGACATCCGCCCGGCCGGCCAACGAGCCGCGGAAGGTGAAGCCGACGGCGCACTCGTCGTCGAACGCAACGTTCTGGAATGGCGCTGCGATCCGGCCAGTGACGCGCGCCTACCCGAAGCGGTCGATCACGACGTGCGCTGGATCATCCTGTGCTCGCAGGGCTACACCTCCAGCCTCGCCGCGGCATCGCTGCAGCAGCTCGGCTTGCACCGGGCCACCGATGTCATCGGTGGTCATCAGGCGCTGCGCGCACTCGACGGCGACTGAGCCCGCTTCTCCTCGGCGGGATGCCGGGTTCTTCTCGGCGGGAGGGCCGAGATCAGGCGACGGCCGGCCAGGGACGGCCCTGCGGGTGGACGTCGGCCGCCAGACCCGTCGACGGGTCGGCGATGGCGGCGACGTGCCCGGCCAGACCCGGATCGATCCACTCAGAACCGGCGAGCACGTAGGGCGGCTGCGCGGTGATGCGTTCGCTGAGTATGTAACCCGACTCCGCGGTGATCTCCGCGAGCGCGTCCAGGTTGGGCCAGGGGCGTTCGGGGTTGACGTGATCGGGCGTCAGCGGTGACACGCCACCCCAGTCGTCGACACCGGAGGCGATCAGCGCCGCACACTCCCGCGCCGACACCAGATTCGGCGGCGCCTGCACTCGCATCTGCGGTCCGAGCACCACACGGGCCACCGCCACCGCCGCCAGGAATTCGGTCATCTCGGCATCCGGGGTGCCGCGCATCGCCGTATCCGGCTTCGCGCGGAAGTTCTGCACGATGACCTCCTGGATGTGTCCGTGCGCCCGGTGGATGTCGCGGATCGCGATGATGGATTCGGCGCGCTCGGAGAGGGTTTCCCCGATCCCGACCAGGATGCCGGTGGTGAACGGGACGCGTTCGGCCCCTGCGTCGTGCAGTACCTGCAGCCGCACGCGCGGATCCTTGTCCGGACTGCCGTAGTGCGGCTGCCCCTTCTCGGTGAACAGCCGACGCGAGGTGGTCTCGAGCATCATGCCCATCGACGGCGCGACCGGCCGCAGCGCCCGCATCTCGGCCGCACTCATCACCCCCGGGTTCAGGTGCGGGAGCAGACCCGTCTCCTGCAATACGGCAACCGCTGCCGCGCGCACATAGTCGAGGGTGGAGTCATACCCCCGCGCGGCGAGCCACTCACCCGCCTGCGACCAGCGATCCTCCGGGCGGTCACCGAGGGTGAACAGTGCTTCCTTGCACCCGAGCGCGGCACCGTTGCGGGCGATCTCGATTACCTCGTCGATCTCGAGGTACATGCCCTGCCCGGCGCGGGCGAGTTTGCCGGGGACGGTGACGAAGGTGCAATAGTGGCATCGATCCCGACACAGCCGGGTGAGAGGGACGAACACCTTTCGGGAATAGGTGATTTGCCGGTCACGTCCGGCCCCGGCGAGGCCGTCGTCACGCAGCCGCGAGGCGATCTCCTGCAGTGCGATCAAGTCGTCACCGGAGCAGGCGAGCAAGGCGGCGGCCTGAGTCTCATCGAGGTCGGCGCCGCAACGGGCGGCGTCGAGTGCATCGGCGATCGTCTCGTCTGTCACGGGTATCGACCTCCTTCGTCGACGGGTCGGGATTCGATCTCATAGGGCGTCGGATCGAAGGTGCCGTTGCGTTCGCGGAACGACACCGCGGTGCCGGGCCACAACAGGGTGAGCCGACCGCTTCTGGGATCCACGTACCAACTGTTGCATCCGGTCAACCACACCGTCGAGGCGCTGCGCTCGTCGATCTCCCGGGTGTAGGCCTCTTCGGCCGCCGCGGTCACCTCGATGGCGACGATGGCGTTGCGCGCCATGTGGTCCAGAGCGCCCACCACATAATCCAACTGCGTCTCGATCATGTAGATGGCCGAATTGTGTCCCAGGGCGGCATTCGGACCGTCGAGGACGAACATGTTCGGGAAACCGTGGACCGCCGTGGAGGCGAATGACACCATGCCCGCCGACCAGTGGTCGTCCAGGACCTCCCCGTGGCGGCCCCGCACCCGTACCGCGGCAGGTAGCCGGGTGGCCTCGAAACCGGTCGCCATCACCAGCACATCGAGGTCGTAGGTCTGTCCACTGACCGCGCGCGCCTTGCACTCGACGACCGAGTCGAGCGCGCTCGGTTCGAACACCACATTCGGCCGTTGCAGCGCCGGGTAGAAATCATCGCTGAGCAGGATGCGTTTGCAGCCGATCTCGTAGTCCGGGGTCAGCGCCGCGCGCAGGCCCGGGGCGGCGACCTGCCGGCGGAGATGACTCGAGGCGCGCTCGCGGATGGCATCGATGTCGGGCCGCAACCCCAGGCGCTGCCGGAAGGCCCGGTCGGCGTCGGCGAGCATGTCCTGCCGGACTGCCTGCGCACGTTCAGGCACCGCGAGTTCGGCTCGTTCCTCGACGGTGAACCGGCGATCGTCACGCGGCACGACATACGGTGGTGTGCGGGAGAACACGACGAGCTCCTCGGCGTCCGCAGCGAGGTGCGGAATCACCTGAACCGCGGAGGCACCGGTACCCACGACCCCGATCCGCTCGCCTCCGGCGAGCAGGTCGTCACGCCATTGCGCTGTGTGAACGACTGTGCCGGTAAAGGATTCGAGTCCGTCGATGTCGGGTATGTGCGGTTCAGACAGTCGCCCGACGGCCATCACCAACACCCGCGCGCACACGGCACCCGCGCTGGTCTCGATCTCCCAACGAGATTCGGCGTCCGACCATCGCGCATCGCGGAGTTCACAGCCGAGCCGGATGTGCGGTGTCAGCCCCTCGTCAACAACCGTCTGTTCGAGATAGCGGCGGATCTCGGCACCCTGCGGATACAGCGTCGCCCAGTCCCACGGAGGCCGGAAGGAGAAGGAGTACAGATGTGCCGGGATGTCGCAGGCGATGCCGGGATAGGTGTTGTCCCGCCAGGTGCCGCCCACGCCACCGGCCCGTTCGAGGACGACGAACGAGTCTCGTCCGCGCCGCGCCAATTGCGTGGCCATGCCGATGCCGGCGAATCCGGCACCGACGATGGCCACGTCGATCACCAGCGGCTCGGCAGTAGACGTCCTGCTCACCGACGAACCTGGGGTATCGGTGTCAATCGCTGCGCCGGCGGATCCGCATAGCCGGTGGTTCGCTGGCGAGGATTGCGTCCCAGCCGTGCGCCGAGGTCGGCGATCGCGTCGACGCCCAGTACCCGTCCGGCCTCCTGGCCGGCGTCCGGCATCAGGTCGCCGTCGATGAGCAGGCCCCCGATGTCGTCGGCTCCGCCGCCCAGCAACGCCTCGGTGGTGTCGGCGTCGTGTTTGGTCCAGGCGACCTGAATGTGGTCGAAGGTGCCCAGGGTGAGCAGCCGGGCCACCGCATGCACGGCTCGGGTCTCGCGCCGGGAGACCGGCGTGGTGGCCACCTCCCGCAGATGCGGTGGGGCGTTCTCGGGCAGCAGTGGCATCAAGATGAGCTCACTGAACCCTCGCGTGCGGCGTTGCATCTCGCACAGCGCACGCAGATGGTCGAGCTGATGCTGCGGGGTCTCCACGTGTCCATACAGCATCGTCGCCGTCGAGAACATTCCCACCTGGTGGGCCGCCTCGATGGTCGACACCCACTCGGCCACAGGTGGGGCGGCGCCACCGGCAAGATGCGCACGGACATCGTCGTCGAGAATCTGGGCGGCCGTGCCGGGCACGGAGCCGAGTCCGGCCGCGTGTGCACGGCGCAGGAACTCGGTCACCGACACCCCCATCCGAGTGGCGGCGTCGCGCACCTCGGGCGGGCGGAAGGCGTGCAGATGCATTTGCGGGGCCGCCGCGTGAATGGTGTCGACCAGGCGCAGGTACCCGTCGGTGGGAGCGTCGACGGACAGCGGTCCCTGCAGGCAGATCTCGGTGGCACCCAATTCCCATGCCTCGACGACCAGATCGCTGACATCGGGAACGTCGGGCCGACCCGAGCCGACGACCGAGGTGTCGAGGTTGCGGTTGACGACGAAGGTGAGCTCGTCTCCGGTGATCGTCCGGCGGGCGTCGTCGGCCAGCGCGCAGAGCTCGTCGAGTTCGGCGCCGGAGGCACCGAGCAACGCCAGCCACTCGTCGTCGCCGAGCGACGACGGATCGTCGGCGACGTGACGCACAGCTGCCCGGACGGCCTGCACAGTGGCGTGCGCGTCCCGAGCCCACTCCCGCAGGACCATTCCCTCACTCTAACCGCACCCGGCGAACCGGCCTCGACGCCCCGACGGGCCCGGGACCGGCGCTGCTCAGCGGTCGTCGGGATCGGGCAACCGCCGGGTCCAGGCAAGCAGAAAGGGCACGCCTGCGCCAATGGCGAGCAGACCGAGGGTGGGCAGCACCAACGTTCCGTCCGGCACCAGCACGAGATCACCGCCCGGGCCGGGCAGCGCGCCGGCGACCAGCACCAGCAACCAGGCCAGCAGCGGGAGGAAACGCAACGGTCCGTCGGTGATGGCCGCAGCCAGCCAGAGCAGCACCGCGTTGACGATCCCGGCGAGCACCGCCGCCACCGGGATCGCGATGCCGCCGAAACGCAGGTAGACGAACGCCACCGACAACACACCGACGACGAAGCCGTTCACCACCAGCAAGGCCAGCAATGCGCGGTCGACGGGACGCATCAGTCGATCCCGGCGAACAGGTCGGTCTCCCGTCGCCCCGGCTCGGGCCGGTGGCGCGCGGAGATCAGCACGAAGTGCTCCCGGTCGAAGACGGGCTGCAAGATGTTGTTGGACAGCGCGTATTCGGATCCGGACGGCGCCACGGTCACCTGAGTCGCATGTGCGCGCAGTCCGGCAACCTTGCGATCGACGACGTCGCCGACGTCGATCTCGGTGGTGATGGTGTGGTCGGGGTGGCTGGGCAACTCGTCGGCTGCCGGTAGTCGCCAGCCGTCCGGCACCCGGCCGGCCGCCGCCGACAACCCGGAACGCAGCGCGGAGCGTTCGGTGATCGACTCGTAGACCTTCACCGGCTCGGGCAGCGACCCGCCGGCCATCCGAGCATGCACCCGTGGCAGGGCCGCCACGGTCGACGCGTGGACCAGTTTGTGGTCGGGGTGGCCGTAGGTGCCCGCGTTGTCGTAGGTGACGACGACCTGCGGTGCAAACGACACGATCTCGTCGACGAGGGTGTCGACGAGATCGTCGAACCCGGCCCGGACCAACGCGCGCGGATGCTGCGCAGACGGTGCGCCGGCCATGCCGGAGTCCCGCCAATGCCCCGCTCCGCCGAGAAATCTCGGCCGCAGCGCCGGTCGCCCAGCCGGACTCAGCGCGGCCAGCGCGCTGCTCAGTTCCGCAATTCGGTATCCGCCCAGTTGATCGGCTCCACCGTCGGCGGCCAGCTGCGCCCATTCGTCGCCGATGACCTCGCCCTCTTCACCGAGGGTGAAGGTCAGCACGCGCACGTCGACGCCCTCGGCGAGGTAACGGGCGATGGTGCCGCCGGTCATGATCGTCTCGTCGTCGGGATGCGCGTGCAGCAGCAGCAAACGCCGCGAGGTGTCGGTGGTCATCGTTGCTCCCAGGCGACCGTGTCGCCGAAGATGGCGACCTGGATCGGTCCGGACAGCGGAACCCCGACGACCTGGTCGGTGAGGCCGACGAACAAGCTGTCCTGATACAGCGGCACATAAACCGACTGTGCGGCGAGCAACGGCTCGGCCTCGGTGAGCAGTGGGATCGGGTTCGGCGCGGACAGCGCTTCGCGGGCCAGACCGATGAGCTGCGGATCGCAGATCCCGGAGACATTACTCGCATAGCTGTCGTCGGCCGCGCCCTCGCGACCCGGCGACACACTGGCCGGGGTAGGCGGCGTCGACAGTGACGGCGCGGTCCCCGGCTTGGGTTGATCGCAGTCGACCTGGGAGGCCAGCGATGCCGCGGCCGGCACGCCGAGGCCCTGCCAGCCCACCACGAGATCGACACGCGCGTTGGTCAGCGCGACACCGTAGAGCTCACTATTGGGCAGCGCGAGCACCGTTGCCCGGACGCCTTGGCCGCGCAACTGGTCGACGATGTTGGCCGCCGCCGAGGTGGATCGTGGATCCCCGCTGATGGCGCCCACCCGGATCACCAGGTCGTCGCCGTCCTTGCGGTATGGGGCGATTCCGGCCGGTAGCGGCTCCACCTCGGTGCCACCGTCGGACGCGCTGGGGCCGTCGGAACCCGACTCGGCGGGCGATGCGGGCGCGCTCGACGCACCCATCGAGGCCGACGGAGCACCGGAAGGATTAGTGGTCTCCTCGTCGGGCGCTGCCCGTTGGTAACCCTCGTCGGCGAGCAGACCGGCGATCTCATCGGCCGTCGGCCGGACACGATCCACCGGGAAGTATCCGGGATCGGTGGGTGCGAAAACGGTGTTGGCGAACGGCGTGACGATGTCGTCCCCGGCACCGGCCAGGGTCACCAGATCCGGGTCGATCATTCCCAGCACGGCACGCCGTATCGGTAGTGCACGCATCGTCGAGGTGCGGGCGTTGACGCTGATCGACAGAGCCCGCGACGTGGGGCTGCGGCGGGTCATCAGACCGGGGACGGCCGACAGTTCGGCGGTGGTCGCCGGGCTGGTCCGCACCGCGGCGATCGCCGAGTCGCCCGTCCGCACCGACTCGACCATCTGCGATGCGGTGCCGGCACGTCGCAGCACCACCTGATCGAGACTGGGCGGTTCCATCCAGTATCGGTCGTTGCGAGCCAACCGCACCTCGTCGCGGGTCTGGTCGATGGAGACGATCGCAAACGGGCCCGCCGACACCGGTTTCCCGCTGTCCATACCGGTCTGGAAACCGGCCGGAGCACCCCGCAACACGTGACTGGGCAGCAGATCGGTGAACAATTGCCGCCACGCCGGATAGGGCTGGGCGAAGGTCACCTGCACCTCTTTACCGCCTGCGCGCGACTGCACGGAGTCGATGAGCCGGTATCCCGCGGGCGCCACCACATTGGGCTGGCGCGACATCTGTTGCCAGAGATACGAGAAATCGTCACCGGTGACCGGCAGCCCGTCCGACCACTGGGCATCGGTGTGGATCTGATAGGTCACGGTGAACGGGTCACGTGAGGTGACCTCGGCCGAGGTGATCAACGCCTCCTGGCGTTGCCACACCACTCCCTCCGGCGTTGCGACCGGCCGGAATGCGCTCGGCAGGGTCATCGCCGCGACCGCGGTGGTGACAGTGCCCTGATCGGCACCGATGTGCGGGTTGAAGCCGCCACCGACCGAATCGGTCGCGACATAGACCGTCTTCTCGGTCGGGTACTCGGTCGGAGTGGGCGGTGGAGCGGTTTCTCGCACCGGCGGCGGCGGGTTGGACATACACGCCGTCGCCAGCAGCGCGAGAGCGCCGAGTAGTGCCAGCAGCCGGACCCTGCGTCCACCGGAGACCGACTGTCTCACGCGGCGCGCCTGCCAACGACTCACCGACAACACCCCCACAAGCTCGTCACGGCGCGAATCGACTCCGGGCGCACACGCGCCGGCTATCCGGCCGCCTGGTCACGCGACTTCGCTCGCGAGCGCTCGCGGGCGCGCGTCGAGGAGTCGAGATGCACCTTACGCACCCGCACGACCTCGGGCGTCACCTCGACACACTCATCGGCGGCGCAGAACTCCATCGCGCCCTCGAGGTCGAGTTGCATCGGCTTGGCGAGGGTCTCCATCACGTCGGCCGACGACTGGCGCATGTTGGTCAGCTTCTTCTCGCGCGTGACATTGATGTCGAGATCCTCGGCACGCGGATTGATCCCGACGACCATGCCCTCGTAGGTGTCGGCACCCGGCTCGACGAAGAAGGTGCCGCGGTCGGCGAGCTGGATCATCGCGAACGGGGTGACGCTGCCGGTGCGGTCACTGACCAGCGATCCGGTGTGGCGTGCGCGGATCTCGCCGGCCCACGCGTCGTATCCGTCGAACACGGCGTTGGCGATGCCGGTTCCCCGGGTCTCGGTGAGGAAGTCGGTGCGGAACCCGATCAGGCCTCGCGAGGGCACGATGAACTCCATCCGGACCCAGCCGGTGCCGTGATTGTTCATGTGCTCCATGCGGCCCTTGCGGGCGGCAAGCAATTGGGTGACCGCACCGAGGTACTCCTCAGGGACGTCGACGGTCAGGTGCTCGAACGGCTCCTGCACCTTGCCGTCGACCTTGCGGGTCACCACCTGAGGTTTGCCAACGGTGAGTTCGAAGCCCTCGCGTCGCATCTGCTCGACCAGGATGGCCAGTGCAAGCTCGCCGCGGCCCTGGACCTCCCAGGCGTCGGGACGGCCGATGTCGAGCACCCGCAGCGACACGTTGCCCACGAGTTCGGAGTCCAGGCGCGACTTCACCATCCGGGCGGTCAGTTTGTGGCCCGACACCCGGCCGGCGAGCGGCGAGGAGTTGGTGCCGATGGTCACCGAGATCGCCGGCTCGTCGACGGTGATCCGCGGTAGCGGCTCCGGGTTGTCGAGGTCGGCGAGGGTGTCACCGATCATGATCTCCGGCATACCGGCCACCGCGACGATGTCACCGGCCACGGCCGATTCGGCCGGGGCGCGGTCCACGCCGACGGTGGCCAGCAGCTCCGTGATCTTCGCCTTCTCGACGACCGGCTCCCCGTCCACTTCACGACACCACGAGATCTGCTGGCCCTTGCGCAGGGTGCCGTTGTGGATACGGACCAGGGCCAGGCGACCGAGGAACGCCGACGCGTCGAGGTTGGTCACATGCGCCTGCAACGGCGCATCGGGGTCGCCCTTGGGCGCGGGAACGTGCTCGAGGAGCACATCGAAGAACGGGTCGAGATTCTCCCCCGACGGCACCTCGCCGTCGGCGGGCTGCTCGGTGCTGGCGACGCCGGCGCGGCCGGAGGCATAGAGCACGGGGAGCTCGAGTGCGAGCTCGGCCGCGGCAGCGGCCTCGTCGTCCAGGTCGGAGGCGAGGTCGAGCAGCAGATCCTGACTCTCGTCGACGACCTCCTGGATGCGCGCGTCCGGGCGGTCGGTCTTGTTCACCACCAGGATCACCGGCAGCGATGCGGCGAGTGCTTTGCGCATCACGAACCGGGTCTGCGGCAGCGGACCCTCGGAGGCATCGACGAGCAGCACCACACCATCGACCATCGACAGGCCGCGTTCGACCTCGCCACCGAAGTCGGCGTGGCCGGGCGTGTCGATGACGTTGATGACGACCTCGGTGCCGTCGGGCTGGCGACGATGGACCGCGGTGTTCTTCGCGAGAATGGTGATGCCCTTCTCGCGTTCGAGGTCACCCGAGTCCATCACGCGGTCGACGAGTTCGGCGCGCTCGCCGAAGACCCCCGACTGGCGCAGCATCGCGTCGACCAGCGTGGTCTTGCCGTGGTCGACGTGCGCGACGATCGCGACGTTGCGGAAGTTGTGGACAGCGCTCACTGAGCTCTCTTTCACTGCGATGGGGACCGGTCGATCACCGGTGGACAAGTCAACGCGTACAGGGTATCGGGCGACAAGCTGAGATCGCGATCACATCTCCGGGTCGGCCGATAAGTTAGGGCATGCTAATGTCCGGCGCATGGGCAAGGTCCACCCGGCGGACATCGCCGAGCTGAAGCCGAAGAAGAAATGCTGCCGCAAGTCCACCAGGTGCGTACGGTGCCCGGTGGTGGTCCATCGGATGCGCAAACTCGACGGTGCGCAGATGACGAAGAAGCAGCTCACCAAGGCCCTTAAGCGGGCGCGCGCGGCCTGAGGGTGTGCGAGGGCCCTTCGTGTCGCTCGCAAGCTCGCTCCTCGGGGACAAACGGGAGACGCTCGCAAGCTCGCTCTTCAGGGACGAGCTGGTGACGCTCGTAGGATCCGGGCATGGGCATCAAACTCGAGAACGTCGCCATCGCCGTACGTGACCTCGACGCGGCCATCGCATTCTTCACCGACCTCGGACTCGAGGTACTCGGTCGCGACACGGTAAGCGGCGAATGGACCGACACGGCCGTCGGCCTCGACGGCAACCACGCCAAGATCGCCATGTTGCAGACACCCGACGGCCTGGGGCGTCTCGAACTCTTCGAATACATCCACCCCGACGCGATCGAGACCGCACCCACGCGTCCGAACGAGATCGGTATGCACCGCGTCGCGTTCTCGGTCGATGACCTCGACGAAGCACTGCAGATCGCCGCTCGCCACGGGTGCCACCCGCTGCGCGGCGTGGGGACCTATGGGGACAGCTATCGGCTCACTTACGTGCGGGGGCCCAGCGGCATCATCGTGATGCTGGCCGAGGAGCTGAACCGCGGGTGAGCCTGGCCCGCATGGATGTCATCTCACCCGCCGAGGTCGCCGAGCAGTTCGGGCACCCACACGTTGTCGGCGGGTACCAGTCGACCCGAGTCGTGCATCAGTCGCAGGCCCGGCGCATCCACCCAACGCAGCGCCTCGTGTTCGGCGGGGTGCGGGGTGCCGCACTCGATGCGCGCCCGCAGGGCGACCAGCGTGAGATCGCGGGTCAAGGCGACCGATTCGCGCAGCGCCGCGCCCACCGCGATCGTCACCCCGAGCTCCTCACGCAGTTCTCGACGCAGCGCGTCCGCGGGGCTCTCCCCCGCCTCGACCTTGCCGCCCGGTAGCTCCCAGAGGCCCGCCAGGTCGGGTGGATAGCGCCGCTGCGCCAGCAGTAATCGATCACGGTCCAGGACCGCCCCGGCCACCACGATCCGGTGTCCGGTCATTCGCCGATCACCGCGACCCGCTCTTCGACCAGCTCGAGGGCGGCCCGGTCGCCCACGCCGAGTCGATCCGAGGTGATGGCATCGAGTTCGATGTGGCCCACCTGCACCCGCAGCCGGCGACCGGCCGGCAGATCGGCTACGGCCGCGACTACGCCGGACGACGGGCTCTCCCCGACGACACCGACGGCACGCACGGACTCGGGCCGTAGCCCCAACGACGCGTGTCCGTCCGGGAGATCGAGGGTGGCCTCCCCCAGCGAGGTCACCGCTCGTCCGTCGGTGACCTCGGCGGCCAGCACGGTGGTCACGCCGAGGAACCGGGCCGTCCACTCGTCCTTCGGGCTCAGCCACAGCTCAGCCGGCGCGGCGGTCTGCACCAACGCGCCACTGCGCATCACCGAGATCGAGTCGGCCATCAGCGCGGCCTCGGTGTGATCGTGGGTGACCACGATCGTCGGGGTCGCGGTGGTCGTGACGATGTCTCTGATCTCGGTGGCCAACCGGTCACGCAGCAACCGGTCGAGCGCGGCGAGTGGCTCGTCGAGCAACAACAGCCGCGGGCGGGGTGCCAGCGCCCGGGCCAGCGCGACACGTTGCGCCTGGCCCCCGGAGAGCTCCTCCACGCGACGCTCCCCGAACCCGCTGAGACGGACCAGTTCGAGCATCTCCTCGACTCGCACCCGGATTGCTGGACGGGGCCATCGACGCATCCGCAACCCGTAGGCGATGTTGGCGGCCACACTGCGCCCGCCGAAGAGCTGCCCGTCCTGGAACACCACCCCGAAGTCACGCCGATGCGCCGGAGTGTCGGCCAGGTCCTGGCCATCGAACATGATCCGCCCCGTTGTCAGGGGCTCCAGTCCGGCGATGGCCCGGATGAGCGTGGACTTGCCACACCCTGAGGGACCCAGCAGTGCGGTCACCACCGATCCGCCGGTGCCCGTCGACCAGGTGAGTTCGTCGATCACCGTGGTCGATCCGTACCGCACTGCCACATTGTCGAGTTCCAGCATGTCAGCGATCCACCATCTCAGAGCAGCGCCCCCTGGCGCGGCCGCAGCGCCTCCACGATCGTCACCGCCAGGGTCGTCACGGCGACCAGTACCACGGACGCTGCCATGGCGGTGGCCAGATTCTCCGCGCCGGGTCGGTTCAGGGCGGACCCGATCAGCACCGGCAGCGTGGTGGTGTCGGCGCGCGCCAGGAAACTCGTCGCACCGAACTCCCCGAGCGCCATCACGAAGGCGAACCCGCCGGCCGCGCCCAGAGACCGTCCGATCATCGGCAGGTCGACGGTCCAGAACACCCGCAGCGGTGACGCGCCGAGCGTCATCGCGGCCTGCCGCAGTCGCCACGACACCGATTCGAGCGCGGGCACCGCCACCCGTACCACCACCGGGATGGCGATCAGTGCCTGAACGCACGGGATCACCAGTGGCGATGCGGCCACCTCCCGGGGCAACGCCGCGAGCACGATCAAATAGCCGAATCCCAGTGTCACCGCGCTGATTCCGAGCGGAATGGTAGTAATGACGCCCCCCGCTGCCGCCCAGGCCCCGGTGGATCGATGCATCGCGATGGCGGCGAGGAGACCGACCACCAGCGCGATCACCATCGCGAGCGCGGCCGTGACCAACGAGTAGCGCAGCGATTCCAGCGGGGTGACGCCGTTGACCGATTCGTTGAGCGCGCGGTAGCCGGCCAGCGTCCAGGTCCCGTCGGCTCCGGGGCGTACCGAGTGCACCACCAGGACCGCCAGCGGCGCGACCAGGACCACCGCGACCCACGCCAGAGCGGCGGACACCGGCAACCACTGCCTGCCCCGAGGCCGTACCCGGGTCTCGGCCGCAGCGGTGGGACCCGAACCGCCGGGCTCGGTGAACAGCCGGGTCAGCAGCAGCGCGGCCACCACCACGACGATCTGCAGCATCGACAGGGTCACCGCTTCCGGAATGCGGAAGTAACTGACGGCCTGGGTGTAGATCTCGGTCTCCAGAGTGCGAATCTCCCCGTTGCCCAGGATGATGATCACCCCGAAGCTCGTGGAACAGAACAGGAAGACCAGCGCAGCGGCAGCGCCGACCGCCGGGAGCAGGCGTGGGAGGGTCACGTCGACGAAAGCGCGCGCCCGGGAGGCGCCGAGCGTCTGGGCGACCTGGGCGAGCCGGGGATCCACCGACCGCCACGCCGCCCCGACCACCCGTGCGATCACCGCGACGTTCAGGAAGGCGTGGGCGAGCAGGATCGGCCAGAGTCCCGACGAGATGTCAGCGAAGGCCAGCGGGCCATCGAGCAAGGCCCGGAACGCGACCCCGACGACGACCGTCGGCAACACGAAGGGCACCGTCACCACGACCGTCAGCAACAGCGAGCCGGGGATGTCGATACGGGCGATCAGCCACACCATCGGCGCAGCGACCACCAGCGCCAGCACGGTGGACGCGGCAGCCTGAAACAGGGTGAAGCCCAACAGGTCCACGGCGTTGGTGCGACGCAGCAAGGCGCCGATACCCTCGCCCGAACGCACCTCGACCGCGCGTCGCACGAGCGCACCGAGCGGCCACAGGAAGAACACCAGGATGAAAGCCGCGGGCACCAACCTCAGCGCGAACACGCCCAGACGCCGGCCCGTCACCGCCCGACGGCGTCGCGCCATTCCTGCAGCCACGCCTCCCGATTCTGCGCGACGTAGGCAGGTGGGAGGCTGACAGTCCAGGACGGCACCGGGGCCCGCTGGACCCATCCGTCGGGCAGCGGTGTCCCCTGCTGCACCGGATAGACATACATCGATGACGGCAGGGCCTCCTGCACCGTCGGCGAGAGCATGAAGTCGACCAGTTTTCGCGCGCCGGTGAGATTGTCGGTCCCTTTGAGGATTCCGACGTATTCGACCTGCCGCCAGCAGCTGTCGAGGAGCGCCGAGGTCCCCGGGGTGGCGGCCGGCGACGATGCGTAGGACAGCACGATGGGTTTGTCGCCTTGCGCCTCACCGGCGGAGAACAGCTGGTTGTAGGCGATCTCCCAACCGGAGACCACGGTCGCACCGCCTGCGGTCACCGTCTTCCAGTAGTCCTGCCATCCCTGCGGAAACACCCCGATGGTGGTCAGCAGGAAGGCGAGTCCGGGCGACGAGGTACCGGGATCGAGCAAGGCGGCCTGCGACGCGTATTTCGGGTCACGCAGGTCACGCAGACTCGTCGGCGGTTCCTCACCGCGTGAGGCATACCAGTCGTCGTCGACGTTGAGGCAGACATCGCCACGGTCCACCGCGGTCAGTTCGTTGTCGGAATCGGGCAGCGCGTAATCGGCGGCGCCGCCGGCCGCCATCGGCGACTGGTAGGGCTCGAGCGCACCCGCCTCGATCGGACGCGAGGCAAAGGTGTTGTCGATGCCGAACACCGCATCCGCTTTGGGCGATCCGGGGGTCAGCGACACGGTCGAGGCGAGCTGGCCGGCATCTCCGGATTTGACCACCTTCAGGGTCAATCCGGTCTCCTGGCGGAAGGTGTCGAACACCGAATCCGGCAGGGTGAACGAATCGTGTGTCAGCAACGTGACCTCGGCGCCGGGCTCCGCGTCGTCGGCGCATCCGGCCACCACGGTCGCACCGGTCAGCACCGCTGCCACTGCGGCGACTGCCCTGGTCACGTATCTGCGTCTGTGGACACCGATCACGATGAACGGCCACCTCTCTCGTCGTCTGGCCACTGCTCGATCTAACCAGTAACTCCACGACTACACGACCGTTGCCACAGCGAACCCCATCAGTAACAATTGCATCAACAACACCATTGGTCACATTCTTTGGCGTTAGGCTCCCTGGACGGTGCCCGTCGTCGGCGGGTGCATAGAATGACGCGCGACGCGATCTGCGTCGTCCATCACTGACCGCGGAGTGCAGGCCACAACCGGCCCGCACCGACGACCGATTGGACCGGAAACAGTGCGTTTGCCTGCACTCCTGAGCCCGCGCTCCTCCCGCACCCGTAGCCACGCCGGCCGCCCGGCACGCCGGATCACGGTTGCGGCGATGAGCCTCGTCGCGGCGACCTCGCTGGCCGTACCCGCCGTCGCCGATGCCGCGCCGGCACCCGCACAGCCCAAGGTCGATCAGCGCGTCCTCGACTCGCTCGGCGCCTTCGCCCCCGCCATCATCGGCGCTGTCGCCACCAAGGGGCCGGACGGCAAGATCAGCCCGCAACTTCTCGACCAGGCCAAAGCCCTCGCGGCCGCCCCCGGTCTGCCGCCGAAGGTCAAAGAGATCTGGCAGGACGTGATCGACTTCCTCGGCGAGCCGGGACGGGTGGCAGCGCAGCGACATCTGGCCGCGGAACGCAAACCCGGCGAGCCCGAGATCCCACAGGGACCCAATGCACCGAAGATCCAGGAATTCCTTTATCCGACGCTGGGATTCGGCTGCATGGAGGGCAACGGCAGTCCCGACGGCGGCAACTCGCTGGGCCGGGCGTTGGTCACCGCCGGTCCGCAGGATGCGCCCGCGCCGGGGCCCAAGCGCGGTGAGGCCGGTTACGTCTACACCAGTCTCGGCACCGGCCCGGCCATCAACAACCCCGATCGCAAGCTGTGGGTGACCTGGCTCAACATCGACAACGGCCGAACCGGCCAGCAGCCGCTCAAGCGCAACCCGAAGATCAATGTGACCGACGGCCCGGGCACCTTCACCAGGATCGCCAAGACCGGCAGGGGTCGGATCGTGTCGACGATCTACGGTGACGTCACCACCAAGAGCGACGGACGCATCAACAGCTGCACCATCGTGCCGACGATCGGCCTCGCCATCATCTGACCCACGGGCGGCGACACATTTAGTCACCGACCCCGACCATTCGACACCCCCGGGACTCACGTCCTCGGGGGTGTCGTCGCAGTGCCCAGCGGACCATGTGATCACCGCCACACGTCCACCACCTGCGGGTTCGATCCGCTCCGCCAGATGATCGCCCCATGATCGCGACCATGTCACAGGTCGGACTCACGACTTGCTCCGTCGCCGTCAATCGTGCTCTCTTTTAACTTGAGCAACATCTGTCACATTCGTAACACCGCCGGTGAGACCCGGCGGCGTGCATCGTTGAAGGAGAGAACATGGTGGGCAGCGACATGGTGGGAGCCGGCGCGCGGACACGCCGCCGTCGTCGCCCGTACCGTCTGCGAGCGGGTGCGCTCGGCGTTGCCGTCGCAGCTGCTGCCGGACTGTGTGTACCGGCTCTGGCGACCCCCGCAGCAGCCGCGCCACTGGTAGAGCCGAATTCCCTGACGCTGCCCGACATCCCGTTCGACAGTGAACTCGCGGCGGCCGTGCGGTTGCTGAAGGATGCCGGGGTCGACCGGATGGCACTCGACGCCGCGCAGGCCATCATGACCAGTGTCGGCCAGCTCTCCAGCGACCAGATCGCCGTCCGCGGTGCCGCGACACCGGTCGCCGACTCCGACCCCATGGCGCTGCTGCGCACCCTCGGCATACAGCCACTCACCCCGTCGGTGGCGCCGTTCTGCACCACTCCCACCGACGACAACCCGCTGGGGCTGGTCACCGCCGGCGCCGGCGCGGTCCCAGGGCCATGGCCCCTGGCATCCGAACCCCTGACCCCGCTCGAGGAACTGTTCGGGATCACCCTGCCAAAGCTGAACCTCGTCGATGACGGTCAGACCGCGTATGCCTTTGTCCCGGCATCGGCCGGCACAACCGACGCCAAGATGCAGATCGCCTGGTTCAACGTGGCCACCCTGCAGGGCGGATTCGCCGATCTCGAGCCGATCAGCGACGCACCGATCCTCAAGGCGCTGCCACTGCTGTCCGGGGTCCGCCTGGCACCGGTGCAGACCGGCAACGGCACCGTCTTGTCGGCCGTCTACGGAACCGCCGACCATGCCGGGCGCACCTGCTACTTCCTACCCGCCGTGGGCATAGTCGAGGCCTGACGGGCCCTTCGGACGATCACACCCCTTGACAACGAGAAGCCGCCACATCATGTCCTCGCCTCACCCCCGCCGCGCCATCCGCCGACGGAGATCCACTCGCAGCGCCCGCGCCGCACTGCCCATCGCGGCCGCCGCCCTCCTGCTGGGTGCGACGTCGGTCCTCACCCCGACGACCGCCGCGGGTGCGCCCGGCGCCACCCCGGCCGCGGGAGCCGCCGGGTCGGTGTTCGCCAACCGGGACCTGCCCAAACACCGACTGACGTCGACGGCCGGTTCCGGAGCCGTGTTCACCTACTGGAGCACCGGCACCGACCGGGAACCACGGTTGTCCACCGGTTCGGTGGAGGTGCCGGCCGGAAAAGCACCAGCGGGCGGCTGGCCGATCCTGGTGTGGGCGCACGGCAGCCGCGGCATCGCCGACCGGTGTGCGCCGTCAGCGCAACCGACCCGCGCCGACAGCGACGAGATCGCACGCTGGCTCGACCGCGGATACGCCGTGGTGACCCCGGACTACGCCGGATTGGGCACGCAGGGCACACCGGAGTACTTCGACACAGACACCACCTCGCGCAACATCGTCGATGCCGTCCGGGCCAGTCGCGATGTCGCCGAGAACCTCGGTCGCCGTTGGGTTGTGGTCGGTGAGGGCCAGGGCGCCGCCGCGGCCATCGAGCTCGCACGCACCGCCACCCGCATGCAGGGGCCGAAGCTGGATTATCGCGGGTCGGCCGTGTCGTCCATCCCGGTCGAGTTCGACACACTGATCGGCGGCCTCGGACCTGAGACCGGCACCATGCCCAGTGGTGTCGAGTCCGCCGTGCTGTTCACCCTCAGCGCGATCCGCAACGCCCGTGAATCGGTCGATCTCGATGCGTTCCTGACCGACTCCGGTAGGCACTGGCTCGATCGCGCTGCTGCGGTCTGCGCCGACGACCTGACCGCGGAGTTCTCCGGCACCACCCTCGGATCGCTGTTCCGCCAGCCGTTGTCGGGCAATGGCCAGCTGCTCGATGTCGTCTCCCGCACCCACATGATCCCGATCAAGGGATTCACCCGGCCGGTGATGATGACGCAGAGTCTGTTCGACCAGGATGTCGTCGTGCCACTGTCGCTGCGGTATCTCAACGACGCACAGCACGCCGACCGCCGGGTGACCGCACGCACGTATCTCGCGGTCAACCAACAACAGTCCGAAGCGTTGTCCGACAACGACATGCGATGGTTCGTCGCTCGCGTGGCCGGTCGGTGAGGGCCTCCCAACCGCGTCGCACTCGGCGGCCGGACGGGCGCGCCCTCACCTATCTGGCGCTGGCCACCGCCGCCACGGTGGCCGGCGCAGCGCACCGTCGTCGGCCGGCAGCGCTCACCAAACCGCTTCCCCTGCTGTTTCTCGGGGTCGACGTCGCTCGGCACGCGGGCACTCGGTCGGGAACCGACAATGCGCTACTCGCCGGGGCGGTGGCCTTCTCCGCCGCCGGCGATCGCGCCATGTTGCTCGAGGAGTTCGCCGACGAACCGGCCGACAAGGATCGACGGCTGCAGCTCGGTGCCTCACTGTTCGCGGGCGCGCAGTTGTGCCTGACGGCAGCGATGATGCGGCGCGGCGCGCGGCCATCTGGACGGGGGCTCCTCGTCCGCACCGCTGTCCTCGCCGAATCCGCGACCGTCCTCGCGGTGCACCGTCCGCGGCTGCTGCCGATACTCGGCGGTTACGGCAACTCCCTGGCGCTGATGTCGGCGACCGCCGCCGGTATGCGCCCGTCTCGATCGGCGATGCGTACCGGGGGTCTGCTCTTTCTGGCCTCGGACCTGACGATCATCAACCGACGTCACCTCATCAACAATCCGCGCCTCGCGGCAGCCGGTGAGGCCTGGGTGCTCGCAAGCTATTTCGCCGCACAGTGGCTGCTGTTGACCGGCCTCGGCTCCGAGCCGGACAACGACGACGACTGATCAGCGACCGCCGCCCTTGGCCGACCGGATCGCCTCGAGTTGGGACAGGCGCGATGCGGCAGCCGCGTCCATGTCCTCGAGCTCCATCCCCTTGGTCTCCTCCACCTTGGACCGCACGAAGAAGAACGACGCCGCCGCGCAGAAGGCGAAGAACCCGTAGATCCACCCCAGGCCAAGGGTCTTGCTCATCTCCGGGAACAGCATCGAGATCGTGAAGTTGGCCAACCAGTTGGCGGCGGTGCACACACCGAGTGCGACTCCGCGGATGCTGTTGGGGAACATCTCACCCAGCATCACCCACATGACCGGTCCCCAGGTGGCGGCGAAGAAGATCACGAACACGTTGGCCCCGACCAGCGCGACCGGGCCCCACGGGTCCGGCAGGGCAAGGCAATCGGCGTTGGTGTTGCCCGGCGTACAGGTCGTGTCACCCACGGTGCCGGAGTCGAGATAGGACGCCTGGGTGAATGCGATACAGGCCATGACGAGGCCGATGAACATACCGATCGAGCCGCTGAGCAACAGTTTGCGGCGACCGATGCGATCGACGAACAGGATCGCCACGAACGTCATCCCGACGTTGATGGCGGCGGTGATCACCGATGTCACGAATGCCTCGTCGGTGCTGAAGCCGACCGACTGCCACAGCGTGGTCGAGTAGTAGAAGATCGCATTGATACCGACGAACTGCTGGAAGATCGCCAGCCAAATACCCACCCAGAGAAGCGGATGCAGACCGAACGACGGACCGCGGATGTCCTTCAGCGACGTCCGCGCCTCCCGTTTGACGGTTATCCGGATCTCCTTGACCCGGTCGAGCGGATTGGGCTCGCCGGTCACCTCCTGGAGGATTCGCGCGGCCTCTTCGTCGCGGTGCCGCCCGACGAGGTAGCGCGGGGACTCCGGAATCATCAGTGCCAGCAGGCCATAGATGGCGGCCGGGACGACGCCGACGAGGAACATCCAGCGCCACGCCTCCAGGCCCCACCAGAGGTCGTTCTCCGGGCCTCCGGCGGCGTTTTGCAGCAACGTGTCCGACAGCAGCGCCGCGAAGATGCCGAGTGTGATCGCGAGTTGCTGCAGCGATCCGAGGGCGCCGCGGTAGCGCGCGGGTGCGATCTCGGCGATGTAGGCCGGCGCGATCACCGAGGCGATGCCGATGCCGATGCCGCCCAGGACGCGCCACAGCAACAGGTCCGGAACCGTCTGGGTGTATGCGGTACCGATCGAGTTGATGATGAACAGCGCCGATCCCAGCAGCATGACGCGCTTGCGTCCCCACACGTCGGCGAGCCGACCTGCGAACCAGGCGCCGAGGGCACAACCGAGCAGTGCGATGGCCACGGCGAAACCGGTCAGCAGTTCGGCCATGCCGAAGGTGTCCTCGATGGACTCCACCGCTCCGTTGACGACCGAACTGTCGAAACCGAACAGGAACCCGCCGACCGCCGCGGCGACCGTGACACCGATGACCTTCGCGGTATGTTGCTCAGCGGCCTCGGGGTTGTGCGACTGCGCCATTTGCCGTGTCCTCACCATCGAATTCCGCCACGTCGAGGCGGAGTGCGATTGTCAGGCTACTAGTCCGAGCCCGCGGCGCCGGGGCATTTACGCGCACTATATGGTATCGAAATCCGTTCTCTCAGGCCGTGGCGCGGCCCGCGCAGGTCGACGTGGTCGCGCCGACCATCGGCACGAATGCCATCACACCGATCTTCTGCCGGATGGTGAATGCGACCGGCCCCGGACCCGGGTGGAGATCGACCTGCCAGGTGACCGTGCGCGCACGGGTCGGCACGGTGACCGTCCCGCTGCGGCCGCTGGCGAGGTTGCGCCAGGACACCCGGACCTCGATGGTGTAGTCGAGGATCGCCGGCTGTGCCCGGTTCGACGCGATCAGCGAGATCGCCGGTCCGGGCAGACCATCGGCCGGAAACGGGATCTGGTTGAACACATCGACGTGAATGGGGATGGTCGGGCCCGGCAGCGGGTTCGCGCTGTCGCAGCGCAGGGTGGTCACGAGATTGGGATCGGTGTATTCGGGAATCGCCCGCGCGGCTCCCGATCCGTTGGTGATGACCCCGCCGACCACCGCGGCCACGGCGAGCACCGCAGCAGCGAAGCGGCGGGTTCGCCCACGCTGTGCACAACCCCTGCTGCCCGGCCCCCTGCGCACAATCCCCATGAGGCCAGAGTCTAGGGCCAACTACGATGACCCCATGGCGAATCTCCAGATTGCGCAGGACCCGGCCGCCGATGCCCTGCTGTCCACCGACGCCTTCGCGCTGCTGACCGGGATGTTGCTCGATCAGCAGTTCCCGATGGAACGCGCCTTCGCCGGGCCGGCCAAGATCCGCGATCGGTTCGGCACCATGGAGCCCGATGCGATCGCGGCCGCCGACCCGGAGTCCTTCGCCGATCTGTGTGCGACCCCACCAGCGATCCACCGCTACGGCCGGTCGATGGCCGGTCGCGTCCAGGCCCTTGCACAGGTCGTCGTCGACGAATACGGCTCAGACACCGAACGCATCTGGACCGAGGCGTCCTCGGGCGCCGACCTGTTCGACCGCATCCGCGCCCTGCCCGGTTTCGGCGATCAGAAGGCGAAGATCTTCACCGCTCTGCTGGCCAAGCAGCTCGGCGTGAAACCGACGGGCTGGACCAAGGTCGTTGGTGACTACGGCAAGGCCGGTTTCCGATCGGTGGCCGACGTCACCGATCCGGTGTCGCTGCAGAAGGTCCGCGATTTCAAGAAGGCAGCCAAGGCCGCAGCCAAGAAGGGCTGAATCGGCGCGCCGGATCTGCCAAGCCCCCTCCCGCCAGAACCTGACATCACATAATGTCAGGGTCATGGTTGAGAACAACGGCGGTTCGCCCGGCGTCATCGAGTTGCCGTTCCGACTCGGCTTTGCCGTGACCGGCGTGGTACTGACCGCCGCTGAATCCGCTGTCACCATCGCCCGACTGACCGCCAACAGCGTCCAGCACGAGGTCAACACGGCGCTGGGGATGTCCGGCGATGAACTGGGCAGCTCACGGACACCGATCGCGCTGCTCAACCAACTCGCCGAACTTCTCGGGCCGGACCGGCCGTTCGGACGGATCCTCGCCGCGGGCGGCCCCCTGGAACGACTGTTGAACCCCGACGGTGTGATCGACCGACTGACCGCCCCCGATGGGTTACTCGAGAAGCTCACCGCCAAGGGCGGTCTGTTGGAGCAGATGACCGAGGAGGGCGGCATCCTGGTCCGGCTGACCGCCAAGGACGGACCGCTCGACCGACTCACCCGGCCCGGCGGTGTGGTCGATCAGTTCACCGAGAACGAGGGCATCCTCGAACGGCTGACATCGCAGGGCGGCATCGTCGACAAGCTGACCGCGCCGGACGGAGTGATGGAGAAAGTGACCGCCGACGGTGGGGTGCTCGACCGGATGGCCGCCGACGGCGGCCTGCTCGATCAACTGGTCGGCGAGAACGGCGCGGTCGAACGCGCGATCGCGCCCGATGGTCCGCTGGACCGGATCACCGAACTCACTGAAGTGATCGGTCAGCTCGCCCCCAACCTGCTGGCCATGCAGGACACCGTGCACGAGTTGGCGCAGACCGTCGATCTGCTCAATCAGACCGTCGCACCCCTCGGTGGGCTGGCCGACCGCCTGCCGAAGCGATTGACGCGCGGTTCACGAGGTTCGACACCACACGGCGATCCGGCGATCACCGACGGATCAGAGCGCAACGGCTACTCGCGCGGCGGCGAACCCGACGAGTCCTGACCAGCGCGGCCACCGCCGACCTGGGTCAGCGCCTCGTCGAGCAGGCCCATGTACCCGTCGACATCGGGCATGATCTCCGGACTGGTCGTGACCGAGATGGCCACCGTGTCACCGATCCCGTGCACGCCGTGGGTGAGTCCCTGCGCCGGGGACAGTGTCGGGAAGCCGGTGGTGAACTGAACCCGTCCACCACCGAGCGCGAGGTCGTCGGCGCCGCGGTAGACCGAGGACACCACGGTCACCCCGGTGACCCGATCCGGTCGGCGATCGACGTCGAAATGCCTGACACCCCAGTGGGTCAGTATCGACGGCACCGCATCGTCGGCGCGCCGCTGCGCGATCCGCGCGGGTTCATCGTCGGCGTCGCGGGCGAGAGCGATCTCGGCGGCGATCGCCGTCGACCGTCGGACGGGGTCCGCGATCTCGAGGTGCAGGTCGACACCGACGTTGCGGAAGTTGTTGCGCGCAGCCGTCGGCCGGCTGCGGCCGACGGTCAGTTCGGCCCCGATGCCACCTCGGGGCATCCCGAGATGACGCGCGAGGGCGATCGAGATCACCGTCAGGGCACCGACGGTGACGGTGTGCTCACGCGGGAGTGCATCCCGATCGACAACGATCACCCGCAGGCTCCGTCGGTCGCCGGGTGGACGGTTCAGCACGGTCGGCGGGTATCCGGCCGTCCCGGTAGGCCGGCGACGACGAGCCGCCCGGTAGGCGCACCCGCCACGCCAGATCATCCGGCCGAGTCGCACAGGCAGCAGCACACCACCGATCGCGGCGGCCGCCCCGGCGGCGACCGCAGGCGGCATACCGTCGGTATGGCTCGTCGCGTTCGGACGAAAAACATCGGGAGCGAACAACTTTCGCGCGATGTCGGCCGCACGTCTGCCATCGCCGAGCGCGTGACAGATCTGCAGGACCACCACCACACCGCGCCCACGCGGCGTGGTCACCGGCCCCAAGAGGTGGGCACGCCAGGCATGCCTCGTCGGTGACAGTTGAGCCGACATCAGGGTCGCGATCCGGTCCAGACACTCCGGCCAGGACGTGACGTCGCGATGGAGTCGCACCTGGGAGTCGTCCACGCCGCAGGTCACCCACAACGGGCGATCCAGTACCGCCGGAACATCGCGCACGCGCCGGGTCAGATCCGCCACATCACGCGATCGCCGGCGCAGCTCGTCGGCCCACCGGTCGAGCGGGACACCCTGGTCGGCAAAGGAATACACCAGGAACTGATCGTTGGGGATCGCCTCGGACATCCAGTAGGTCCGAGCGTCGGCCGGTGCCATCCGCTGCATGCCCGCACGGTAGCTCATCGGCGTGCAGCTTCACGGCCGCCGCCGATCACTTCGAGTGTGGTTCCAGATGGATGAAGGCCTGCACGTGGACCTGCGCACCCTCGAGGGCGTCGCGGATCTCGTCCACCGCATCGCCCACGACGCCGGCGAGTTCGTCATAGGAACGCGTCGGTTGCGCCGTGACCGTGAGCCGGATTATCTTTCGGCCGCGGTCGTCGGTCGCCGTGGCCTTCGCCCCGTCGAGAAGCGGATTCGCGGCGAGTTGGGCGCCGACCGCGGTCGCGACCAGTTTCGGTGGCACCGTGAGCACCCCGGAGCGATTGCTGCCGTCGAGGACGAGGTCGTCGACCTTTCCGGGGCGGACCGTGGCCGTGAGCAGCCGCAGACCCCACAGTGCGGCGACGATGGCCACCGCGCCCAGGATCGCCGGCCACCAGGCGGTCTCGGCGGTCCGCGCCGCCCATCCCGCATCGATCCGGTCGATCCAGTCCCGTACGGGACCAACCTCGGCTCGCCACAGCAACGCACCCGCACCGACGGCTACGAGCAGCGCACCGATCACCGCCACTGTGAGCCGGTGCCACACCGCCGGCCTTCGGTTCATCGTTCATCACCTCCGCGCGCGCTCACGATTCTGACCTTGCGACGCAGCGGCGCGGCGATGGTCGACAACACCTCGCCCACGACCTGGTCGATGACCGATCGGTCCACCGAATCGTGCACCGTGACCGACACTTTCACGGTGCGACGGCCCACCACGGTCGTCGCATGCGACACACCGCCGAGCGCGGAGACCGCAGCACTGCAGCGCCGTGCGACATCACCGCGTCGGGTCCACAACACTTCGTGCTCGGCGACGCTCAGATGGGTGCGCCGACGGGGCCGCACGGCGAGCCAGAGCAACACGCCGCCTACGATGATCGACGCGACCGCCGCCGGCCACATCCAGTCCCACCAGTCGATGTCGGCCACCCACAGTGCGGCCGTGGTCAACCAACCGGGCCCGGAGATCCAGCCGGCCGCCACGAGCAGGTCGCGCACGGCGACCACGGCGAGGCTGAGCATTGCGACGCCGATCAGGACACCGGGCACCACCGCGGTGGGATTCGCGGCCGGCGCGAACACCTTCGCGTCGTGAGTGTCGGCGGTCTTGGCCGCGGTCGTGCGGTTGTGCTCGCCGGGAACCGACATCTGCGTCGTCACCGCTGTACCTCCTGACGTTCGGCATCGGGCCTTGCGTCTGCGTCCGCATCGTCGAGGGCCGGGTCGGGTTCCCTCGGCGCCGGAGGCACCGGAGGCAGCTCGGTGTAGCCGCGACGAGGGTCACCGGTGGCGGCGATGTCGGCGGCGTTCACCACCGCCGCGACGGAGACGTCCACTCGTGACGGTCGATGTCCGGTCAGCCGATCGAGATCGCGGGTCACCGCATCGCGCACCATCAGGCACACATCGGTGAGCCGGCACGGCCACCGCACCGCGATCGTCACCTGCACCCGCGGCGTCGCCGCCGACATGTCCACCGAGACCTGCGGGTAGTCGCCACCGGCGATGGCCCGGCCCGGCGTCGAGCCGGACAGCATCGACCCGAGCGTCGTCCGGTGGGTGATGACGCCGTGGACTCCGAGGGCCGCACGGACCGCGGTCTTCTCACCGACGCGATCGGCGATGACCAGGCCACCGCGGGCGGTGGCATGGTCAACCACGGTTGCGGCTCCGTACCACGTCCCGCACATCGATCACTCCGTCGCGCTGCAGACCCGCCAGCACCCCGATCGCACCGAGCACCAGCGCGAGCACGAAGCCACCGAAACCACCGGTGATCGCCGCTATCGCCAGCAGCAGGCCGGCGATCATGCCGACCACCGCGTTCTGTGGCATCTGGTTCTCCTTCCCCATCACAACCCACCATCGGCTGCATCGATCGGCTCGGTCCTGACGCTGATGTCCTCGACCGTCACGACGGTGGGGACGCCGGTCAGGTCGTGCACCGTCTCGCGCACCGCCGACGCGACCTCACGAAGGTCGTGGGTCGCGTCGACAAGGATATGCACCTCTGCCGAATCATCTTCCAGCACAATGCCGTTCACCCGTCGACCGGGCAGATAGGTGGCGATCTCGCCGAAGATCCCGCCGTACAATCCGGCGACCCCGGGCACGGCGGTCACGGCATCCACCACACCGGCCGCGGTTGTCGCCTGCGCGTCCGGTGTGCTCACTGGACGCGCGGGGTCTCGTCGACGCCCTCGTCGTCGTCCTCGAAGCGGATGTCGTGCACCGTGACGTTCACCTCGGTCACCTCGAGTCCGGTCATCTGCTCGATGGCGGTGATGACGTTGCGCCGAATGGCGGCGGCCAGCTGGTGGATCGCCACGCCGTAGTCGGCCACGATCGACACGTCGACGGCTGCCTGCCGTTCCCCCACCTCCACGGCAATCCCCTGAGTGGTGCTGGTGGTCGCGCCCGGCAAAGCTTCCCGGACCCGGCCGACCACCCGCTCAGCAGCGCCGCCGACATCTTGGACGCCGTCGATCTCGCGGGTGGCGATACCCGCGATTTTCGCCACGACGATGTCGGAGATCGATGTCCTCCCGCGATCGCCGGCCGGGTCCTTGTGCACCAGGCTGGTGCCGACACCGCCGGTGGCGGCCGACGGCCGCTCCCGCTCGATGGTGGCGGACTGGGTGCGGCTGGTCGTGTCGGACATGCGAACTCCTTCGTTCTCCGGGGGCCACCACGTTCTTCGGTGCGCGACCTGCGTACCCGGGCGGTGGCCCGTGTATAGAGTCAGTCGCAGTGGAAACGGAAAGTGCACGCACGAGTTCTGGTGATGCCGGTCACATGAATGGTTCAAGGTTCCCACGAGTGGCCGGCATGGATGGCCATGGGCCGACGGCACACCGGCCCGCATCGTCGCCGCTGGAACTGACGGCGATGTCCGACGACGAGTTGGCGGCAGCCGCCGCGGTCGGTGATCGTGAGGCCTTCGGCCTGTTGGTGGCGCGCGTCCCTCCCGGCCTGCTGCGCTATCTGAGACGCATGGTGCCCGACCCCCAGACCGCCGAGGATCTCGCCCAGGAGACCTTGATGCATGCGTGGAAGAGCCTGCCGGATTTCGCATTCCGCAGTTCCTTTCGCACCTGGATGTTCGCCATCGCTCACCGTCGGACCACCGATTACCGACGCAGGCGTCGCGAGTTGCCCACCGCCGACGAGCAGTTCGCGGCGCTCGCCGACCCATGCCCCCTCCCCGCAGATGTCGCCGAACACTCCTCGTTGGTCGAGGCATTGCGCACCGAACTCGGCAACCTGCCGCCCACCTCGCGCACGGCGTGGTGGCTGCGCGAGAACGAGGGGATGTCGCTCGACGAGATCGCCCGGGTGTTGCAGACCAGCACCGGGTCCGTCCGCGGTCATCTGCAGCGCAGCAGGAGGTATCTGTCCATCCGGCTGCGACCCTGGCGCCCCGGCGGCCCACCCGATGCGGAGAAACCCCCGACAACCAGACCGCCACGGAACACAGACCGATCGACAACATCCGGGAAGGAGCGCAACCGTGAATGACATATTCGTCGACGGTGGGCACTCCGACGAGACGGACGCGTGGCTGGTGGAGGCGAGTCGAGACCTCGACGAACCCGACGAGGACGTGACCCGTCTGATCGACGTCGCCGGTCTGCGGATCGGACTGATCGCGCGCTACCGCGACGACCTCCTCGCGTTGTCCAACGAGGTGCGCGACGTCGCCGAAGCAGTGTTGAGCGCAACCCTCGGAGACTGGAGCAGCGCGGCTGCGCGACAAGCCATCACGGTCCGATGGCAGGATGTGTACACCCGGCTGACCTGACGGGCGCGTTCGGTCGGCAGCCTCAGTCCACGACGGGACCCGTGCTGCGCACCTCGTCGACCCGGTCCATCGCCGTGCGAAGCTCGGTGAGCCACGAATCCGTGTGCTGCCCGACGAGTTTCACACACCAGGCCAGCGCATCGGCGCGACTGCGTGCAACCCCGGCCGAGACCAGTGTGTCGAGTACCTGGCGTTGCGGTTGACGCAGTCGCGTCATGACGGGCACGGCGAGGTGGGTGAACAACTGCGCGGATTCGCCGCATCGCACGCCCCAGGCGACCTTGCGGTCGAATCGATGTTCCGCCTCCCGCGCAACCTCTATGCGTTGATCGCGCGTGGTTTCCCGGAAGCGCGCGATCCGGCCGGCCTCGGCCTGCGCGACCGTCGCCGGATCGGCCCCGGATTCGGTATCGGGCGCAGCAATGGTGCCGACGATGGTGATCTCCTCACGATCAACCGATACCTCGGGTGCGCCGACGAACAATTCGTCGGGCAGGCGTCCGGCCAACCATCCGCTCACTTCTGCCGCGGTATCGGACATGGCAACCTCCAGGTGATTACTTGTAATCAGTATTACTTGCATTCAGAGTAGCTCGATCCATGGTTCGGAGCCAGCGCCTCATCGCCCGAAGAATCAGGGGTAGGTCAGCGCGAGCGGTGACCGGAGTGCATAAATGGACACATGCCGAGATCTGTCTCTATCCACGCGCTCGATCCGAACACTCCGGTCATCGTCGGGGTCGGCCAGTCGTCCGAACGCCTCACCGACGACGACTACCGAGGCCTCTGCGAATCCGACCTCGCATCGCGCGCCGTCGAGGCGGCGCTGGCCGACACCGGCGTGGTCGCACCTGCGGTCGCCGCCGAGATCGACACCGTCGTCGCTGTGCGCACGTTCGAACAATCCACTCCGATGTCATCCTCGCCGCTGGGCAGACCGGACAACATGCCGCGGGCGGTGGCCAAACGGATCGGGATGGACCCCGAACACGCCGTGCTCGGGGTGACCGGCGGGCAGAGTCCACAGAGCCTGCTGACCGAGTTCGCCGGCGAGATCGTCGCGGGGCGTCGTTCGGCGGCAATGATCTTCGGCGCCGAGGTGATGTCGACGGTGCGCCACCTGATGTCGACCACCACTGAGCGCGATCGACCCGATTTCACCGAGCAGGTCGGAGGTCAACTCGAGGATCGTGGCTTCGCGATCGCCGGTCTCACGACCCACCAGGAGGCCAAACACGGACTGCTGTCGCCGGTGGCCCAGTACGCGGTCCTGGAAAACGCCCGTCGCCACCGGGTCGGCCTGCCCCGCGGACGCTATACCGAGACCATGGGCGAACTGTTCGCCCCGATGTCGGAGGTCGCGGCCGCCAACCCGCATGCGGCAGCCCCCACGGTGCGATCTGCATCCGAACTGGCCACCGTGTCGGAGGCCAATCGCGTTGTGGCCGACCCGTTCACCAGGTTCATGGTCGCGCGCGACCAGGTCAACCAGGCGGCCGCCACCCTGGTGATGTCCGTGCGGGTCGCCCGACAACTCGGGATCGACCCGTCACAGTGGGTGTTCCTGCACGGCCACGCCGACACCCGCGAGCGCCCACTGATGCAGCGCCCAGACCTCAGCCGCGGGCCGGCGGCCGCCGCGGCCGTGCAGCACGCGCTCGCGGTGGCCCAGATCGGCCTCGACGACGTCGCGCACCTGGACATCTACAGTTGCTTCCCGATCGCGGTGTCCAACGTGATCGATCCACTCGGCATCGATGCCGACGACCCCCGCGGATTGACCCTGACCGGCGGTCTGCCGTTCTTCGGCGGCCCGGGCAACAACTACTCGATGCACGCGATCGCCGAGGCCGTCGACCGGTGTCGTGGCGAGCGCGACTCGTTTGCACTCGTTGCGGCCAACGGCGGCATCCTCAGCAAGACGTCGGTGGGGATCTACAGCACCCGACCGACCGCATGGTCGCCGGACGACTCGAGCGGTGTACAGGAGGTGCTCGACGCCGCTCCCCGCGTACAGACCTCGGATTACGCCGACGGTCCGGCGACAATCGAGGGATTCACGGTCATGCCCGGCCGCGACGGCTCACGAACCGGCATCGTCATCGGCCGTCTCGACTCCGGTCGACGGTTCATCGCCACAGTGGCCACCGACGACGAGTCGATGTTCGAACTACTGGCCACCGACGACCCGGTGGGCGCCGACATCTACGTCCGGTCGAGCGCGAAGGGCAACCGCGTGTTCACCGATCGGGCATCGATGCTCCGTCACCACCCACCGGTTGCGCCCACCTTCCGTTCCTCCTACGAGCACGTCGAGGTCCGCCGCGACGGCCACCTGTTGGAGGTGACGATCAATCGCCCCGAGGCGCGCAACGCACTGCACCCTGCCGCGAACGCCGAACTCGATGAGATCTTCGACGCGTACTTCGCCGACGCAGACCTCTGGGTGGCGATCCTGACGGGTGCCGGCGACAAGGCGTTCTCCGCCGGCAACGATCTCGCGCAGACCACCGGTGCCGGCCTGGAGATTCCGGGCAACGGCTTCGCCGGGCTCACCTCCCGCCGATCGATGCCCAAACCCGTCATCGCCGCGGTCAACGGCTTCGCCCTGGGCGGCGGCTGTGAGATCGCGATGGCCTGTCACATCGTCGTCGCCGACGAACGCGCCACCTTCGGCCTCCCGGAGGTCAGGGTGGGTCTGGCGGCGCTGGCCGGCGGGCTGGTGCGCCTGCCGGCCGCCGTCGGTGGGGCGCTGGCCCGCGACATGATTCTCACCGGACGACGACTCGACGCCGCCGAGGCGCTGGCCGCAGGACTCATCAGCCGCATCGCGCCACCCGGCGAGGTGATGGACCTCGCGCGCACCGTGGCCGCCGAAGTACTCGCGGCGTCACCCACGTCGGTGCGGGAATCGCTACGCGCCATGGACACCGCGGCTGCCATCCCCGATGAGATCGAGGCCATCGAGGCGACTTCGGCCGCCATGGACAGCCTGCTGGTCAGCCAGGACACGATTGAAGGGATCACCGCGTTCGTCGCCAAGCGACCACCACGCTGGACCGGTCGCTGACCGCATCGTCGGTGAATTCGGCGGCCGGAGGGTTACCATTCGTCCGACCATCGGCGAGCCATTCGCCACAGCCACACGACGAGGGGCTCGGACATGACGCTGGAGCAGGCAGGCACCGAGGAGCCGAAGGGCTGGTCGATGCCGCGGGGCACGATCGTGTTGCTCTCGGTCACCGGCTTGATCGTCACCGTCGGCGGCATGAAGGCGGTGTCCGGCCTCGTGGGGCCGATCTTCCTCGCCCTGATGCTCACGGTGGCCGTCCAGCCGATCCCGGTGTGGCTGCGCCGCAAGGGAATGCCTACGTGGCTCGCCTTCGTCGCCACCCTGGTGGCCGTCTATGGCATCTTGTTGACACTCTTCGGGTCGCTGGCCTTCTCGATCGCCCGGCTCGCGACGATCCTGCCCGAGTACGCCGACAAGTTCCAAGGCCTCATCGACAACTTCCAGGAGTTCTTGACCAGTCACGGCGTGAGCCCGGACAACGTGCACAACATGATCTCCCACGTCGACCCGGGCAAGGCGCTCGGATACATGTCGGACGTCCTCGAGAGCACGTTGTCGGTGGCGTCGGCGCTCATCCTGGTGGTCACGCTCCTGCTGTTCATGGCCGCCGACGCGATGTCCTTCGACAAGCGCATCGATGTGCTGCGCGGCATCCGACCCGACATCGCCATGGCGTTCCGCAGCTTCGCCCAGGGCACCCGCAGTTACCTGCTGGTGTCCACCGTCTTCGGCCTCATCGTCGCCGTCTTCGATTCGGTGGCGCTGTGGATCGTCGGCATCCCTCTGCCGATCCTCTGGGGACTGCTCTCGTTCATCACCAACTACATCCCGAACATCGGGTTCGTCATCGGCCTGATCCCCCCGGCCCTGCTGGCCCTGCTCGACGGCGGCTGGGGTCAGATGCTGTTGGTGATCGCCATCTACAGCGTCATCAACGTGGTGATCCAATCGGTGATCCAACCAAAATTCGTCGGCGACGCCGTGGGGTTGTCCACAACGTTGACCTTCCTTTCACTCGTGTTCTGGGCGTGGGTCATCGGACCGTTGGGTGCGATCCTCGCGGTGCCGCTGACGCTGATGTCCAAGGCCCTGCTCATCGACATCGATCCGTCCACGCGGTGGGCCGACATCCTGCTGTCGTCGTCGGCACCGAAGTCCGAACCCGACGCGGGCACCGGGCCACCCACCGACGAGGCCTCCCCGGACGCCGACGGCGACGCCGGACCGGACAGCCCCGGCGAGACCGGAGCGTCCCCGCAGCCGAGCTGAGGGCACTTACCCCGCACGAACTTCACACCGCGACAGCGACCGTCGCGCGAATTCGCCACCGGCAAAACCCGCATCTGCTTCCCCACGCGGCGACGTCGGAGTACATTCGGCGTGTCACATATATTTGATACGTAGATGGCAACGACGTGAGCGCACAGCTTCAGTGAAGACAGAGGTGGCAACTCGAAATGGACATGACATGGTCGGACGCCGACATCGCGTTCCGCGATGAGGTACGGGAGTTCCTCGAGGCCAAACTGACCCCCGATCTGCGCGCCGCGGGCCGCCTGCGGACCAGCGTGTACGCAGATCACGAGGCGTCTATGACGTGGCAGGCGATCCTGCACGAGCGCGGCTGGGCCGCGCCCGCGTGGCCGGTCGAATACGGCGGCTGCGATTGGACCCTCGGGCAGCACTACCTGTTCAGCCGCGAATCGATCCTGGCCGGCGCACCGGCGCTGTCGCCGATGGGCATCCGGATGGTGTCCCACGCGATCATGGCATTCGGTACGCAGGAGCAGAAGGACTTCTACCTGCCCGGCATCCTTGACGGCAGCGTGTTCTTTTGCCAGGGCTACTCCGAGCCCGAGGCAGGTTCGGACCTGGCGTCGCTGTCGATGGCCGCGGTCAGCGATGGCGACGACTTCGTGGTCACCGGTAGCAAGATTTGGACGACGCATGCCGCGGAGGCCAACTGGATCTTCTGCCTGGTCCGGACGTCTCGCCAGGAGCGCAAGCAGCAGGGCATCACCTTCTTGCTGATCGACATGAACTCACCGGGCATCGAGGTCCAGCCACTTGTGATGGCCTCCGGCGAGCAGGTCCAGGCACAGGTCTTCTTCGACGGCGTCCGGGTCCCGAAGCGCAACGTGCTCGGCAAGGTCGACGAGGGTTGGACCGTCGCCAAGTACCTGCTGATCTTTGAACGTGGTGGCGGCGCCGCGGCCCCCGCCCTGCAGGTGATGGCCGAGAACATCGCAGCCGAAGCCGCCGCGATGACCGGGCCGTCGGGTGTACCCCTGATCGAGGAACCGGCGTTCGCGGCCAAGCTGGCCGACGTACGTGTGCGCGCGAAGATCCTCGAGGTCCTCGAGTACCGTGCGCTGGCCGCGATGAGTTCCGGCGGAGATGCCGGGTCGCTCGCCTCGATGCTCAAGATCCTCGGCACCGAACTGAGCCAGAAGATCACCGAACTCG
The DNA here is from genome assembly GCF_026262595.1 of Gordonia aquimaris. Taxonomy (NCBI): domain Bacteria; kingdom Bacillati; phylum Actinomycetota; class Actinomycetes; order Mycobacteriales; family Gordoniaceae; genus Gordonia; species Gordonia aquimaris. The sequence continues at coordinate 145,291 of NZ_JAPKFM010000010.1, forward strand.
ACCTCGAGGCCGCAGGAGTGCACGGGCGCGTGTACCAGCCGCACGCCGCTGCCCCCGGCGGTCCGATCAACCGGTACACCCCGCCGACCGACGGGTATGTCAGCGGCGCGGCATGGCAGGCCGTCGCCCCGCTGCACTACATGAACGATCGTGCCGGATCGATCTATGCGGGCAGCAACGAGATCCAGCGGAACATCCTGGCCAAGGCCGCGCTGGGACTCGGGTAGACAACCGCGGTCCCACATCAACCCGGCACACAAACGGAGCACACAGAACAATGGACTTCACCCTCACCCCGGAACAACAATTGCTGCGCGACGGACTCACCAAGTTCCTGGGCGCACGCTACGACCTGGAGGCCAGCCGCGAGGTGGCCAAGGTGGGCGCCGGATGGCAACCCGAGATCTGGCGCTCGTTCGCCGAGGAGCTCGGCGTGATCGGCGCCTGCCTACCCGAATCCATCGGCGGCGACGACGGCGGACCCGAAGAACTGATGGTGGTCACCGAGGCCCTCGGACATGCGCTCGTCGTCGAGCCGTTCGTCGACACCGTGGTGCTGGGCGCGCGTCTGCTGGCCCGCACCGGTCACCCGCGGGCGCTGGCCATCGGTGAGCAGATCGTCAGCGGCAACGCACTGACCGCACTCGCCGCGATCGAAGACGGCTCGGGCGGCATGCTTCACCACGTCGGCACCCGGGCCGAGAAGTCGGGCGACTCGTGGATCATCAACGGTGCCAAGGCCGTTGTCACCACCGCGCCACTCGCCGATCACCTGATCATCACGGCGCGGACCGGCGGTGAGACCCGTGAACGCGACGGGGTGTCGATGTTCCTGGTGGACCTCACCGAGACCGTGCCCGAGGGCCTGACCATGCACGCGGTGCGCACCATCGACGACCGCCGAGCCGCGGACCTGACCTTCACCGACCTGCGGGTCGACGCCGACGCACTGATCGGCAACGAGGGGCAGGCTCTCCCCGTGCTCGAGTACGCATGGGATGAGGCGACCGCGGCCGTGGTCTCCGAGGCGGTCGGGGCGATGCGCAAGGTGCTCGACGACACCGTCGAGTACGCCAAGCAGCGACAGCAGTTCGGTCAGCCCATCGGTAGCTTCCAGGCTCTGCAACACCGCATGGTGGACATGCACATCGAACTCGAGCAGGCGGTTGCCGCACAGTATTACGCCATCCTGACCCTCGACGCCGAACCCGCAGCACGAGCCGCTGCAGTGTCGGCAGCAAAGGCCACTGCCAGCCGCGCGGCCAGGTTCATCGGCCAGAATGCAGTCCAACTGCACGGCGGCATGGGTATGACCGAGGAACTGGCCATCGGCCACTACTTCCGCCGATTGACCGCTGTCGAGTACGAATTCGGCTCAGCCGACGCTCATCTCGCGCGCTTCGCCAAACTGGCCGACGCCTGAGCGACCACCGATGCGACCAACATCCCGGTGCGCACCGTCGCACCGGGACGTTGGTCGTCAACTCCGGATGTTCGCTCCGATCAGGGCGATACATGCCGCGACCACGGGTTCGACGATGCTGTAGAGGGACCGGTCCTGTTCCATCGCCGACGCCGCCAGTTCGCGGATACCACCCCAGATCATCACCGCCGTCTCATGCGTCATCGGAGAGATGCCCGCTTCCTGCATACGCGGCGAGTCGGTGAGCGGCACCAGAACCGCGATGAGCGATTCCATCGCGTCCACCTGGACGCGGCGCGCCGAGTCCCCGAGTGCCGGCAGTTCACGAATCCAGCTCCAGGCGATCGCCGGGTTCTGTTCGGTGACCGACACATACGCCTCGACCGCCTGCCGGATCTGCATGGTCCACTCCGCGGCAGGATCGACATCCTCGGAGATCGCCTGGATCATCGCGTCGTTGGTGGTGCGCAGGAGATCGACGAAGCAGGCCTGTTTGTCGGCGAACTCCTGATAGAAGGAACGGCGCGAGGTCCGCGCGACCCGGACCACGTCGGCGACCGTGGTCTCCCGATAGCCGCGTTCCATCACGCAGGTGGCCATGGCCTGCAGAAGCCGTTCCCGCACCGGGGATGCGGCGCCCTCCGACGAGACGACAGCTTCGGGCAACATGCCCCAACGATACGACCCCGCCCTTGTCAGTCGCGGTACGCACGCGTACCGTCGGGTGGTACGGAAGCGTACCGGGCACACGAGAGGACCGCGGGATGACGACCGGACAGATCAGCGAGGTCGAACCGATCCTCCCCCCGCGCCCGCGCCTGCCGAGGGTCGCGACCGGTCTCGGCTTCGCCCTCCGCAGGCGCCAGACGATGACGCAACTGACGCGGCGATACGGTTCCACGTTCACGATCGGGCTGCCCGTGTTCGGCGACGTGGTAGTGGTCGCCGATCCCACTCTGGCACGGCAACTCTTCACCACCTCGACCGATCGCGTCGCCAACATCCGCCCCAACCTCGGCCGCGTCCTCGGCGCCGGGTCGATGTTCTCACTCGACGGCGCCGAGCATCGGCGACGCCGGAAGCTATTGACACCGCCGCTGCACGGCAAGCGGATTCGGTATTACGAGGCGGTGGTCGCCGAGGAGTTCGCCGCCGAGGCGGTCACGTGGCCGACCGGACGCCCGTTCGCCACCCTCGAGCCGATGATGCGGATCACCCTCAACGTCATCCTGCGCACGGTGTTCGGTGCGCGCGACGCCGACCTCGACGTCCTGCGTCAGATCATTCCGCCCATGGTGACGACCGGATCGCGGCTGGCGACGATTCCCGACCTGCCGCTGACCTTCGGCCCACTCGATCCGCGTCGCCGATTCGCTGCACAGCGCGAGACCTATGACCGCGTCGTCGGATCGCTGATCGCCTCCGCCCGCGCCGAGCACGACCTCGCCCACCGCACCGACATCCTGGCGCTGATGATCCTCAGCCGACACGAGGACGGCTCGGCGATGACCGATGCGGAGATCGCCGACGAACTGCTCACCTTGCTGGCCGCCGGACACGAGACCACCGCGACGACACTCGCCTGGGCGATCGAACGCCTCCAGCGTCATCGCAGGGCGCTCGACACACTCGTCGCCGAGCTGGACGCGGGTGGCAGCGATTACCTCACGGCCACGATCACCGAGATCCAGCGCAGCCGGCCGGTGATCGACCTCGCCGGCCGCCATGTGATCGACGACCTCGTCGAGCTCGGCCCGTATCGAATACCCAAGGGCCACAACATCATGGTGTCGATATCCCTCTTGCACGACGACAGCCGCCAGTTCCGTGATCCCGAGCGGTTCGATCCGGAACGCTTCGTGGGGACCACAGCCGGGCCCGCATGGCTGCCGTTCGGCGGCGGTACGCGCCGATGCATCGGCGCCGCGTTTGCACAGATGGAGATGGACGTCGTTCTGCGCGCACTGTTACGCGATTTCACCATCGAACCGTCGACATCGCCGGATGAACGCTGGCACTCTCGCGGCGTCGCGTACGCACCCGCCCGCGGCGGACGTGTCGTACTGCACCGCCGTCGGTAGCGCGTCATGCTCCCCGGGACGGGATGGACGATTACCTGACCCGCCGTCCGGGTAACACCTCAGCGACAGCTCGCGGGGGCGGGCGCGTGGCGCCGTCGACCCGTGAGACCTCACGAGTCGACGAGAGGGATCACCGTGTCACACCAGCGCGTCGTCTCGGCGCTCATCGAACGCGCCGGGCGCACCTACGCCGACGAGGCCGGCATCACCCTGAAGAACACGCCGGCACCCCTGTTCCGACTGCTGGTCCTGTCGCTGTTGCTGAGCGCGCGCATCTCGGCCGACATCGCGGTCGCGGCCGCACGCGAGTTGTTCGCCGCGGGCTATCGGACGCCGGCGAAGATGGCCGACGCCGACTGGCAGGACCTAGTCGATGCACTCGGGCGCGGACACTACGTGCGCTACGACGAGAGCACCGCCACCCGACTGGGCGAGGCCGCACGCAAGGTCGGCGACGACTACCAGGGCGACCTACGCACGCTGGCCGACCGCGCCGACGGAGACGTCGGTCGCGCCGCCAAGGAGCTGCAGACGTTCACCGGGATCGGCCCCACCGGCGCATCGGTGTTCCTACGCGAGGTACAGGACGTGTGGGACTGGGTCACCCCTTACTTTGACGAGCGGGCATTGTCGGCGGCCGGCGAACTAGGGTTGCCCGACGACCCCGTCGAACTGCACCGGCTCGCGGACGGTCATTCGGCGCTGCTGGCAGCGGCTCTGGTGCGCGTATCGCTCGACGACGACCTCCGGGCGGAGTTGACCTGACGCCACACGGGACCCGCTCCGCGCGTCGAGGTCGGTGACCGACACCACAATCTGGCTGTGCGATCCGTCACAGTGAAGCGGATGTCAGATCGTGATCCGCGGCCCGCAAAACGCCGCGATGCGCAGGGAATTCACAGGATTCGACTCTACGTTATCGACGCGTGATCAAAATCCTGCAGGTCACCGAGTCGATGTGACCTTTCTGTTATCCGCTTGTACCGTCGCCACCGGTCCGAGATCAGCCGCCCAGCCAGCTACGGGGTGGCGATAGGAGGAACGATGACCATGAGCATGAAGAAGCTTGCTGTGCGCGCCGGAATCGTCGGCGCCCTGTCCCTGGCCCCGTTCGCTGCAGTCGCCGGCACCGCGTCGGCGAACAACTGGGACGCAGTCGCCCAGTGCGAGAGCGGCGGCAACTGGGGAATCAACACCGGCAACGGCTACTACGGCGGCCTGCAGTTCTCGCAGAGCACCTGGGAAGCCAACGGCGGTGTCGGGAACCCGGCCAACGCCTCGAAGGCCGAGCAGATCCGGGTGGCCGAGAACGTGCTGGCCACTCAGGGCGCCGGCGCATGGCCGACCTGCGGTGCCTACCTCTGACACCGCGCGTGTGACCGTGTTGTGGCCGTCGCCCCTGACCGGGGCGGCGGCTACACCCGTTCTCGGGGCGTGATCAGGCGTGCGATGAGTGGGAACACCAACACCGTGGTGGCGCCGGCTGCGACGAGCACCGATGCCAGTTGCACCGACATCAGATCGGCCGCAGTGGCCACTCCGGTGACCGCCACGATGATCGGCAGGCCGGTGGCCGCATACAAGGCGAGCTGAGTTCGTTCTCGCTGGTTCACCAGATTGTTGCCATGCTGCACGTAGCGCTCGCTGAGCCACACCGGCAGTCCGCGGGCGACCGCGATCGCGACGACCAGCCCGAGCCACAGCACCGGTTGCCCGAGCACGGCCGTCACATCGATGTTCATCCCCGAGACGACGAAGAAGACGGGGATGAGCACACCGAAGCCGACGACCTCCAGCGACTTCCCGACCTCGTGGTTCTGTGGCCCGATGAGCCGCTGCAGGATCAGTCCGGCGGCGAAAGCGCCGAGCACCACATCGAGGTCGAAGACGGCGGCCACCGTCATCAGGGTGACCAGCAGCAGGAACACCACCCGGACCGGCAACTGTGCTGTGCCCTCGCTCATCTCCGACACCGCGTATCGCACGCCTGGGATGCGCTCCACGATGCGTTGGGGTACCGCACCGATGAGCACCGCGGCGACCCCGAAGAGGATCAACACCACCAGCGCACCGCCCACGCTGCGACTGGTGAGCAGTAGCGACATCGCGATGATCGGCGCCAACTCCCCCACCGCCCCGTGGGCCATCACCGACCGACCCAGCGGGGTGTCGAGCAGTCCGTCCTGCTTGATGATGGGCAGCAGCGTGCCCAATGCGGTCGAGGTCAGCGCGATGGCCACCGCGATGTGCGCGCTGAAGTTCTCGTCCGGGATCGCGAAGGTGACCGCGATCAGGGCGATCGCCAGACCCGCCAGCCACGTCATTCGCGCCACCCTGCCCGACCTACCGCCGAGCAGTTTCGGATCCAGTTCGTAGCCGGCCAGCAGGAACAGCATGCCCAGGCCCAGTTCGCTCAGGATCTGCACGCTGTCGACGTCGGCCCACCCCAGCAGATGGGGGCCGATCGCCATGCCGCACACCAACAGGATCACCACATCCGGCACGTAGCCGCGCGTGATCCGCGACAGGATCGGCGACGCTGCCGCGGCGACGGTGATCCAGAACAATGATTCGATCGCGGAGGTATCGGCTGACGAAGACGCCTCGGCGATCACCATCATCCGGTCATCCTGGCACATCGCCGGGCAACCAACCCATCCGCACACTCCCACCGGGCGAATCACGTGTGCCAGAACACAGACGACGACGTTTCGGAGATTCGTATGGGTACACGCACACACGGCCGGCACCGGCTAGATCGACGCGACAGCCGCACCCCGCAAGCCGTCGACCGGCGCCGCCCGGCCAGACTCGCCGCCTGGGTGGCGGCCGGATCGGCACCGGCGATACTCGTCTTCACCGGGGGCGCGATCGCTTCGGCCCAACCGGCTCCCGCACATCTCACGGCCGACATCGGACCGCACCACATCGTCGATGACGACGCGGGTACCCGGACCGGGCCCGGCAGTCGCGCGCTACCCGACCGGCCGTTGCCCACTTTCGATCCGAGCACGTTGCACGCCCCGGCACCCACCGCACCGGTCCGGCCGATCACCGCGCCACCGGACACCGTACGGATCGGAGACATCACCGCACCGGCGCCGCAGTGGCTGCCGCCCGAGCAGACCGAAGAGGTCAATACCGCCGCCGCGACCGGCGAGGCGCAGATCGCCACCGCGGGCGACGCAGTGGGCCTCGATTCCGCACGCTCGGACCGGGTCGCGGCGACCACCATCGCCGGCGCGGCCACCGGCGCAGCCGTCGCCACTGCGACGGTCGGTGCCCCGCTCGCGGTCGCCGGCGGGGTCGTCGGTGGTGTCGCCGGACTGGTGGCGGGGGTGCCATTTTTGCCCGCCGGCCTGGTGGTGGGACCGCCGGTCGGGGCGGCCATCGGCGCAGCCGCCACTGCGGCGCCGTTCGCTGCGGCCGGCGCAGCCATGGGCGGCGGCGTGGGCCTCGCCCAGGGGCTGGCCGAACCCGCACATCCCTGAGGCACCCCGTCGGGATATCACTGCGTTGCCGACCTGACCAGCCGGTAGATGAAAGGCTGGTCAGGTCAGACGCCGCAGCCCGATGGGAGCCATGGATGGAGACTGTCACCGACCGAACCGACGCCGACGAACCCGAGGCCGACGACGACCGGATCAGCTTGTCGATGTCGTTGTTGATGACACCGGACATGGCCAACTTCACCGGCAAAGTGCACGGCGGGACCTTGCTCAAATTGCTGGACCAGGTCGCCTACGCCTGTGCGAGCAGGTACTCCCGTCGGTACGCCGTGACATTGTCGGTGGACCGGGTGATCTTCCGCGAACCGATCCGGGTGGGCGAAGTGCTGACCCTCTCGGCGTCGATCAACTACACCGGCCGGACGTCGATGGAGGTCGGTATCCGCGTGGACACCGAGAACGTGCTCACCGGCGAACGCCGCCATACGAACAGCTGCTACTTCACGATGGTCGCCACCGATGACGCCGGCCGACCACACCCGGTGCCCCAGCTGGTACCGCGCACCGCAGTCGCGCGCCGACGGTTCACCGAGGCCGAGGAACGCCGAGCGGCACTTCGATCAGCCCAGTGAAAGTGACCCGGTGACGATCAGCCCAGGGACGCCGATGGTCGCCTCATTCGTCGGAGGCGTCATCCTCGTCGAGCGCGCTGACGGTGATGCCGTAGGGCAGAAACCGGACCTTACGCCGCGGATCGGTGTTGTGTTTGTTGGCCCGCAGCGCGTCGATCTCGGAGGCGTAGACCTGTTCGACCCGTGCACCGCCGTCGTCGCTGACGACGAAGACAGCCCAGACTCCGGTGCCGGTCTCCCCCGCCGTCTCGGGTTCACGACGGCGCGGGCGTCCGGCGTCGGTGAACAAGGTCGACCACGCCGCGCCCTGGGCCCCGGAGCCGGACAAGAACTTGCCGACCATGTCGCGCACACCGTCGGTGGCCTCGCGGGCAAAGCGATCGAAGTCCTCGGGACTCATCCCGAACGGACCGTTGTTCTCCGCCATGGGAGACCTCCTACTGCAGCGGGTCGGCGCCGTGGCCGTGTGCTGTCCAGTGTCCACCGGAACACACGTCTACGCCACGTCCCAGATCAGGCGCGCCGACATCAGGCCAGGCCGGCGTCATGCAGCGCAATCGCGACCTGCACGCGGTTGGTGACGCCCAGTTTGGCGAAGATGTGCGAGATGTGCGCCTTCACGGTCGCGACACTCATGAACAGCTGCGCGGCGATCTCCGAGTTCGAGGCACCCGTGGCCACGCACACCGCGACGGCATGTTCTCGTTCGGTGAGCGCCGCCAACGACTCGCGAGCAGGTCACCGGTTTTCTCGGACCCAACGGTGCCGGGAAATCGACGACCATGCGGATCATCGCCGGGCTGACCCCGCCGACGTCGGGTTCGGCGACGGTCGTCGGACGCGTCTACCGCGACATCCCCAACCCGGCAACGCACGTGGGGGTGTTGCTCGACGCGTCCGCGCAACACGCGGGTCGCACCGGGGCCGAGATCCTGCGACTCAGCGCGATGACCCTGGGAGTCCCGCGGGCACGCGTCGACGAGATTCTCGAGCTGGTGAGTCTGACGCCCGATGAAGCCGACCGCCGGGTACGCAACTACTCGCTGGGCATGCGTCAACGTCTGGGCATCGCCAACGCGCTGCTCGGCGATCCGAACATCCTGATTCTCGATGAACCCGCCAACGGGCTCGACCCCGCGGGCATCCACTGGGTGCGCACGCTGTTGCGCGACTACGCCGACCGTGGCGGGACGGTGCTGCTGTCCTCACATCTGTTGCACGAGATCGAGATCATCGCCGACGAAATCCTCGTCATCGGCCACGGCCGAATCGTCGCGCAAGGCACCACATCCGAGCTGCTGGCCGCCCAGGGAACCCTGGTCCGGTCGCTCGACGACGCGGCGCTGGCCACCGCGCTGGGCATCACCGGCATCGAGGTGCGGGCCGCCGACGGCGGCGGTCTGCGCACCGACGCCGCACCGGAAGACGTCGGTCGGGTCGCGGCCACCGCGGCCATCGCGCTGGTGGAACTGCGGCCCGCCGACGGAGCCCAACTCGAGGAGATGTTCCTCGAACTCACCCAACAGACTCAGCGCGAACAGCCCGCCCTGTCAGGAGTGCCGTCATGACCGTCCAGATTCCCACTCGCCCAACAACTCCAGCGCCCGACGACGCCGGTGGGATCCGCGACACCGCGATCCCGCTGACCCGATTGACCCGCGTCGAACTACGCAAGCTGGTCGACACCCGCGCCGGATTCTGGCTCGCCTCATCCATCGGTGTCATCTCGGTGGTGGTCGCGGTCGCGATGCTGATCGCGGACCGCAACAGCCCCGAGAACCTGAACTTCGGACAGTTCTTCGGCATGATGAACATTCCGACCGGCATCATCCTGCCGGTCCTCGCCATCCTGCTGGTCACCGGCGAACGGAGTCAACGCACCGCGCTGACCACGTTCACGATGGAACCGCGCCGAGAACGGGTGGTGCTCACCAAATTGGCCGCAGCGCTCATCGCGGGGGTCACCGCCGTGATCATCTCGCTGGGGTTGTGAACTGTTCCTTTCGTTGTGAGTAAACGTGATCGAATGTGTGTTTTGTTGAGTGGGTGAAGTTGGCTGAGTGGGCGCGGTCGGAGGGGGTGCATCCGCAGACTGCGTATCGGTGGTTTCGGGAGGATCGGATGCCGGTGTCTGCTCGTCGTCTGGAGTCGGGCACGGTCTGGGTCGACGTTGCTGAGGTCGGTGGTGGCGGCCGGGTGGTGGTGTATGCGCGGGTGTCCTCGCATGATCAGCGCGCGGACTTGGATCGTCAGGTTGCCCGGCTCACCGAGTGGGCGACTGCGAATGGCCACGAGGTTGGTGAGGTGGTGTGTGAGGTCGGGTCCGGGTTGA